>DATLYW010000030.1 GCA_035574315.1 Candidatus Zixiibacteriota bacterium | reverse complement strand
TCGTGGAACGCTTCTTTGCGTGGATTCAATGGCAACGTCGTCTCCTGGTTCGCTGGGAATACTATGCCCAAAACTTTCTCGGCTTTGTCCAGTTAGCGTCTATCGCTGTTCTGCTAAAACAATTTTGAGATAAGTTCTAGTAAGCCGGTTAATCCCGGGTTTTTCAAGATAAACGCAAAAGTGCTAGTGTGAGGAATTCACCGGCACGTGGAGATTCGAGTGAGCGACGAGCGTTTCCGGTTCCCGGCTTCTGGTTCCCGGTCTCCGCGGCGTCAAGTCCTGGATCCGGCCTCTTGGGTCCGGGGTTTTCCGCCGCGAAACCGCAGGGGTCGGAACGTATGGCCGGGCGACCCGATCAGGTGAACATGACGCGCTGGAATCCCGAGGTCTACGCCCGCAACGCGCGCTTCGTCTCCGAGCTCGGCACGCCCCTCCTCGAGCTGCTCGCTCCCGTCCCGGGAGAGCGCATCCTCGACCTCGGCTGCGGTGACGGAGCTTTGACGCTCAAGATCGCCGCCGCGGGAGCGACGGTCGTCGGCGCCGACGCAAGCCACGAGCAGCTTCGAGCCGCGCGCAAGCTCGGCCTCGACGTCGTGAGGATGGACGGCCACGCCTTTGCGGTCGGCCGCCATTTCGACGCGGTCTTCTCCAACGCCGCTCTCCATTGGATGAAGCGTCCGGCGGAGGTGGTCTCCGGCGTCGCGGCCGCCCTCAAGGGCGGCGGCCGTTTCGTCGGCGAGATGGGAGGGAACGGAAACGTGGCCGCGATCCGGCGCGCTCTGCATTCCGCCCTGCGGGCGCGCGGCGTCGATCCGGAGGCCGTGGATCCCTGGTACTATCCCGGCGTCGAGGAGTACGGCGCCCTGCTCGCCGCGGCGGGCTTCGAAGTCGAGACGATCGGACTGATCGCGCGGCCGACTCCTCTGCCGGGGGACATCGTCTCCTGGCTGGAGGTCTTCGCTCAGCCCTTCATCGAAGCGGTGGCCCCGCCCGAGCGCTCCTCCTACCTCCAAGAGGTCCGCTCGACTCTCGCCCCGGCGCTCCGCCGGCCCGACGGCACCTGGATTGCGGATTACGTGCGGCTCCGGTTCAGAGCGATCAGGCGCGGCGCGGGTTTCTGAGCCTTCCCGCGGGTCCCGCTCACGCGCGCAGGCGCTGCTTCTGCGCGCGGCCTTTGCGCGCCAGGCGCTTGCGCTCTTGCGAGCAGATCGCTTGGGGCAAACCCGGTTGCGCGCGGCAGGAAAGGCAGGAGGGGCAGATCCAGCCGCCGCATTCGCAACGGCCGCCCGGCTTTCCGGCCATCCCGGGCCTGCTGGCGAAACCGTGGCCGCAAACTCCGCAGAGAACCTCCACTACCCCTTCGAGGATTTCCATGTCTTCTTCCGGGGCGATCCTGCGAAGCACCTCCCCGGCGACCAGAACACGATACTGAAACTTATAGGCAGAGCCGTTTTTCCCGGCCGTTTGCCCACCGGATGTAAAGCATTGCTTTAGCTCAGTGATGCCGTCGATCCGGCCGCAGTACCCTGCGCTCTTGTGGCGCACCAGAGTTCCGTTCTGTAGCCGCGCAGTGCTCGGGTTCCGGTCCATCGCGGGTCCTCCTCGAAATAAAAAAGCCCCGGGCACGCGTAGCCAGGGGCCTGCGGCGACGTTTCGCCCTGCCGGTAATCTAAGCGATCCAGCAGTAGCCTACCACCGCCGGGCGAGGATTACCAGCGCGGCCGGCGACGCGCGCTTTCAGCGAACGTAGATGCGAACCGAGTCCTCGTCGATCCGCTGCCCGCCGGTGATCAGGGAAACGATGCTGCGCACGTTCCGGCTGACGTTGTCGATCTCCCCGACGGGAAAACCGTCCTTCAAAAATCGCCCGATGAACTTTTCCTCGCCGCGGGTGATGACCTGGAGATACTCCTCGTTTCCTTCCTTGAAGTAGCGTTCGGTTCCCGGTGCCGGGTTGTCGAGACCGCTCTGGACCTTGCTCGAAACCTTGATGCCGACGAACAATCTTTTTTCCCCTTCCGACATCTTCCCGCCCTCGGCTTCTTTTAGCATTCTGCCCGAGCCAGCACAACTTCTCCGGACGCCCCGAATTTCCGTTGCAATTTTCCGCGCGCGCCCGTAGTGTGGGGCCCGACCACGCTTCGAGGAGGCCAGCCGTGCAGTTCTGTAGACTCTACACCGGGCCGGACGGTCGCTCCCACTTCGAGGACCTCGATGGCGCGCCCGGATTTTTTTCCACGCCTCACCGGGTCAAGGCGCTGGTGTTCCGCAAGGAGCACAACCCGAACATCCTCGGATGGCACAACGCGCCGCGCCGGCAATGGTGCATCACGCTTTCGGGCTCCGTGACCATCGGCGTCGGCGACGGCACCCAAAGAACCTTCACCGCGGGCGATGTTTTCCTCGCCGAGGACCTGACCGGCGAAGGACACACGGCGCTGCCGCAAAATTGGGTGCGGGCCTTCGTCCATCTGGAGTAGCCCTTCGCGCCGCTTGACGCGTCGCCGGGCTTTCGAATAGTAAGGGGCGACGGTTTCGGTTCCCCCTTATTGGGCCGCCGCGAAGCGGCACTACGGAGGTGAGCATGTCACGCGCTGGGCTTTGCGCCATCTTGCTGCCGCTCTTGCTGCTGGCGTTGTCAGCGGCCGCCATGCCGCAGGATAGGATCCGGATCGGGTTGAGCTCGGTAAGCGCGACCAACGGCAGCGTGTGGATAGCCGAGGAAAAAGGGTTTTTCAGGAAGCACGGCGCCGACGTCGAGGTGATCGTCATAGGCGGCGGCGGGGCGCGCGTCGTCAGCTCGCTCGTGGCCGGCGACATCCAGTTCTCCGTGGGCGGCGGGGAAGGATCGATCCGGTCTCAGCTGAGAGGGGCGGACACCGTGATCGTCGCCTCCAGCATGAACAGGGGCCTCCAGCGGATCCTCGCCCGGCCGGAAATCAAGAGCTACCAGGACCTCAGGGGAAAACGGGTCGGCATCACTCAGTTCGGCTCGGCGGGCCATCTCGCTCTGGTGCTGATGCTCAGGAAGTGGAACCTGCGACCTGACCAGGTCCAGATTCTCCAGGTCGGCTCTTCCCCCGCCATGCTCGCCAGCCTCGACAAGGGCGGCATCGACGCCGCGGTGCTCACGCTGCCGACCTTCTTCCTCGCGGAGGAGAAGGGCTACCGCGTGATCGGCGACCCCGCCGTCATGGACATCTTCTATCTGCAGAACACCCTCGAGAGCACCCGCACCTTCGTCCGCCGCAACCGCGCGCAAGCGCTGAGATTCATGAAGGGCTACATCGAAGGAATCGCGTACTTCAAGAAGCACAAGGCCGAAAGCATCCAGGTGCTGCGCAAGAAGCTCCGCATCCAGTCCGAGCAGGAGCGCGACAATCGCTACCTCGAGCTTTCGTACAACCTGCTCGCCTCGACCTTCTACAACGACGTCCCTTACCCTTCGTTGAAGGGCGTCCAGACGATCCTGGACAAGATGGCGGAGGAGGACCCGAAGAGCATCAAGGACCGCACCGCCCAGTCGTTCGTCGACGACAGCCTGGTCAGGGAGCTCGACGACGCCGGTTTCATCAAGGCGCTGCAGGCGCACTGATCGGCGCCCGGCAAGGAGAGACGATGGCCGATTTCACCGAGATCCTTTACGAAAAGCAGCGCAGCGGCGTTCTGATCACGCTGAACCGCCCGGAGGCGATGAACGCCATCAGCCGGACGTTGATCCGCGAGCTTCACCGGGCGCTGGACGCGGCGGAGGCGGACCCGGAGATTCGCGCGGTCGTGATCACCGGGGCGGGCCGGGCGTTCTCGGCGGGCATGGATCAGGGAAAAAGCGCCGGCGGGCGCCGGCGTGACCTTCACTGGCCTTACGGCATTCCCACCGGGATGAGCGCCGCGGAGCTGATCGATTCCTGGCGCTCGGAAAGCCGGAACTTCATGCGCCTGTGGGAGTTCCCCAAGCCCGTCATCGGAGCGGTCAACGGCTGGGCGATGGGAGCCGGGTCGTGGCTGGCGCTGTTCACGCACATCACGATCGCCTCCGAGAACGCGGTCTTCGCCCAGCCCGAGGTACGCCACGGGTCGAACACGAGCTTCATGTGGACGCTGCTCGGCGGCTTCAAGAACGCGTTGCGTTACGGCCTGACCGGGGACCACATCGACGCCCGCGAGGCGCTGCGCATCGGGCTCGTGGTCAAGGTGGTGGAGCCGGAGCGGCTCCTGGAGGAGTGTTTCTCGATCGTCGAGCGGATCGCGCGCGTGCCGCCGGAAACCGTAAAGATCAACCTTGCGGTCGCCATCCTCGGGCTGCAGATGATGGGGCTGCGGGACGCACTGGCGCTCGACAACCAGCTTTCTGCGCCGGCGCACGTGATGCTGCGCGAGGAGTTGCGCCGGCCGCTCGACGAGGCGCGCTTTAACGAGGGAACGAAGAAATACCTCCAGCTCCGCGACGGTCCTTTTCAGCCGGAGCCTTTCGGCCCCCGCTCCCGCAGACAGCCGCCGCGATAGCCGGGGCCGCCCGGCTAGAGCTTCCCCGAGGACTTGAAGCGCTGGATACGGCTGTTGATGATTTCCGCGAGGTCCTGCCCGGACACTTCCTCTCCGGCGACGCTCAAAGGCTGGGCGCCCAGCAGCGACAGCTTTTCGTTGATCGACTGGAGCGCCAGCCGGGTGCGATGGTATTCTTCCACTCGCTCGCGGCAATCCAAAAGCTTGTGATCGATCTCCTCGAGGCATTTGTGCAGGCGGCGCAGCTCGCTTTCCTGAAGCGCCTGCAGCAGATGCTCGTATGGTTCCCTCATGCCTCCTCCGAAGCTCTCCGATCTCCCGCCGTGCCGGATCGCTCGCCTTCTCTCTCCGACTCGACTCCGGTCCTATCCCGCGGGGATCACGATTTTCTGCCCCACGTAAATATAGTCGGGATTGCTCATCTTCGGCCGGTTCGCCTCGTAGATGAGCCGCCATTTGTGCCCGTCACCGTAGTAGCGCTGCGCCAGCCGGCTCAGCGTGTCGCCGGGCATCACCACGTACTCCCGGGCTCCCTCCGCCACGACCGCCTTGACCGCCGCTTTCGGGGCCGGGCCGGTGACGGGCTTGGCCACCGGCTGGGGAGGCGCGGCGGGCGCCTCGCGCCGGGCCACGACGGGCCGGCTCTTGTACAGCGCGTCGATGAAGCCCGCGCGGTCGAGCTCCTGCAGCGCGCTCACGTTCACGAACTCCTCCGCTCGCATCGGCTTGGTCTGGGGGTCCTTCGCCCGCAGCTCGCGCAGCATGATCTCGATGCCTCGCAGCGTCGGGTAGGGTTTCTCCGGAACCAGGGCGAGGCCGATGTCCTCGTAGACCTCGGCGAGCACTTCCGCATCACTGGTCTTCAGGTACTTCGCCAGGATCGCCAGCGAGTCCTCGCGGTTGGTCTTGTAGTAGTGAATGCCCTCGACGTAGGCCCTCATCACGTTCCGCACGAGGTCCGGCCGCCGGCGGATCAACGCCCCCGTGGTCGCGAGCCCCGTATGCTGGTATTCGAGCCCGAGCATCTGCAGGTCGGCCAGCATCGGGAATCCCATGCTTTTCGCCCGCAGCGTAAACGGCGCCGAGAGCATCGCTCCCTGAACCTTTCCGGCCTGCATGCCGGCGAGAATGGCGGGCATGTTGCCGGCCTGGACGATCGCCACGTCCTTGTCGGGCGTCAGGCCGTACCGCTCGAGGGCGTAGCGTGCGGCGAAATCGGTCGAAGACCCGACGCGCGTGACCGCGACCGCCTTCCCGCGCAGCTGCTCCGGCTGCCTGATGCTGGTATCGACGTAGAACTTGAACGTAAGGGTGTTGATCACGCCGGCGATCATCACAACGTCCGCCCCGCGCAGCCGGCTCTGGATGACGCCCGCGCCGGCCATCTGCGCGAAGGCGACGTCGTTCGAGATCAGGCTCTGAACGGTCGTCGTTCCGCTCTCGATGAACACGAGCTGCACGTCGAGACCGTACTTGCGAAAGAAGCCACGCTCATGGGTGATCCAGAGCGGGGCCATGTTGGCCGAGAGCGAGCTGTACGCGATGACGACCTTCTCCGGGGCCGGCGTTTTTTCGGCCGCAGCTCCCGCCCTGACGGACGGTAACAGCATCAGCGCGAGAAAGGCGAAGCTCGCGCGAACGGCGCACAGGCTGGCGCAACGGTCCATTTTTTCCTCCTTCCGGCCGGCTCGACCCTTATCAGGCGGTCTCACGGCCGAGGCGCAGCATCGCCGCCTTCAGGCTGGAGCGCATGCGCTCCAGCGAGCGCGCGAGATCGCCGATCTCGTCGCGCAGCGCAACGCATTTGCCGCTGATCGCGGTTTCCAGATCGCCCATCGTCACCTTGTCGGCGATTTGCGTGAGCCCCACGATCGGGCGCACGATCCAGTGCGCGAGGAAGAAAGAGAGCAGCGCGCCCAGGACCGGCAGGACCGACACGACCCCGATCAGTGACAGCACCGCGTTCCAGATCTCCTGCTCGATCGCGCCGCGCCAGAAACCCACGTGCACGGTCCCGGCCTGGCCGTCCAGCACCGGGACGGAGGTCTCATACACGGCGCTCCCCTGGAGCGAGAGGCGCCGGCGCGCGACCCCGCGGCGCGCTTCCGTGGGCGCTTCCACGATCTCGGGGGGAACCGCCCCGAACGTGTGGGCCACGATCTCCCCCTTTCCGTTGCGGATCACGGCATAGGCCACCCCGTCGAACAGCGTGTACTTGCGCACCAGGGCGTGCAGGGCCAGAACGTTCTGCCCGGCGAGATATCCGGCGGCGGCGTCGCTCAGATTGGTCGCCATCGCGAACGCCCGCTTGTCCAGTTGCTCCTGCATCAGGTTCTGAGTCACCCGGTAGACCCCGGCCGCGACCACCAGGGTGAGCATCAACATCACGCCGGTAAAGATCCCCCCGACCTTCCACTTCAGGCCGACGCGCCGCGCATCCTGTTCCATGCCGCCTCCGTTAAAGAGTCTTCAGGGTCGCCAGCTTCTGCTGCATCTTGCGCCGGAACCCTTCCCTCATCGTCTGGTTCAAGATCTCCTCGCTCACGCGCTCGATCAGCTTCCCGAGCTTCACCTGGGGAAAGGTCTCTCCGGACTCCCCCAGAGCAGAGATCTGATCGCGCACCACCAGCGCCGCCATGGGACCCATCGCTTCGGTCGCGCTCCGGGTGAGCTGGTCGATGAAATCCGCCGCGACCACCGGACCCCGCCCTTCCGGCGCCGGTCGCGCCGCCGCGCCGTCGTCGCCGGCCGCCTCGATTCGATCGGCGCGCCTGCCCTCCGCGGCCTCGGCTTTCCTGCCGTTGACCCGCGCCGCCGGCCTGCCCCGCGCCGTTCCTGGATCCGAAGACAGGGGCTTCGGCGCGTCGGCTCCGCGGTCGAGGAGCAGGCCGTTCGCCGCCTTCATGACCAGGTAAGGCGAGACCTTTCTCTTCCCGCCCTCGCAGCTCATCGCCAGCGCGTTGTCGCACAGCATGTTCACGAGCCGCGGAGTCCCGCCCGAGTAGCACCACACCGCCTCGATCGCCTCTTTGTTGAAGAGGTCCGGCCCCTCGTACCCGGCGACCCGCAACCGGTGGCGGATATAATCCTCCACCTCTCCCGCTCCCTGGAGCCCGAACAGCCGGTGGTGAATGGCGATCCGTTGCTTGATGCGTCGCAACGCCGGCTTGGCCAGCCGCGCCGCCAGCTCCGGTTGTCCCACCAGGACGACTTGCAGAAGCTTCTCCGCCTCGGTCTCGAGATTCAAAAGGGCGCACATGCCCTCGAGAGCGTCGTCGGTCAGGTTCTGCGCCTCGTCCAGCAGGAGCGCCACTGTCCGGCCGCGCCCCAGCTCTTCCTTCAAATACGCCTCCAGCTCGCGCAGCATCTCCAGGCGGTTTTTCTCCTTCGGGGCGAGCCCGAGATCCTGGAGCGCCAGCTCGACGAGGCCGAGCGACGTGAGGTGGGTTGTCGAGATGAAGACGAAGCGGACCGTCGACTCCAGGCGGCGCATCAACGTCCGCAGCAGAATGGTCTTCCCGGTCCCGACCTCGCCGGTCAGCAGCATCAGCCCCCTCCTGCCTTCGACGCCCCGCGCCAGCGCCGACAGCGCTTCCACGTAGGCAGCGTTGCTGTAAAAGAACCGGGGATCGGGCGTGACGCCGAAAGGAACTTCCTTGAAACCGAAATACTCGCCGAATCTGGACGGGTGGTCCTGCGGGCGAAGAGCCTCGATCATTTCTCTGCCCTCCTGCTGAAGAACGGCGGCGCCGATGAGCCCGCCCGTGCAGCCATCGACTCCGGCCGCGCAGACGAGCAAGCCTCGCGTCGCAGAGCCCGTCGGCCAAAATTCCATTTTTCAGCGGGCGCGTGCCGTGGAATTTTCCGCACGGAGCCTTTTCTCTGCCGCCTGAGAAGCTCGAGCGCGTTGAACGACGCGGAAGCATGCAACACATAGTATTTTTTATTTTTCCTTGCAAGAAAATTTTTTTTGTTTTCGCGCTATGAACAACCGCCGGGCGCGTTCAAGTGTCGCTCTTTGCTTTTCTCTTGGAAAAGTTGTCCACATGTGCATAACTCCGGGCGGCGGAAGCCGCGGCGCGCGATTTGACAGCCGCCGAACGCGCGATGTACTTATTCGGACGATACCGTCTCGCATGTCGCACACGGAGGAAGACGTTTCATGGATTCACGCCTGCGTGCCGTTTCGGCCATCCTTGTCTGCGCCGCCGCTCTCTCCCGGCCGCTGCCGGCCAGCGGCCAGGACTTCTACCGCGGAAAAACGATCCGCCTCGTGGTTGCGACCACCCCCGGCGGAGGCTTCGACGCCTACTCGCGCGCGATCGCGCGACACATGGGCAGGCACATTCCCGGCAACCCCGCTCTGGTGGTGGAGAACATGCCGGGCGCGGCCTTTTTGATCGGCACCAATTACCTGTACAACCAGGCCAGACCCGACGGCCTGACCGTCGGCAACTGGATCGGAACCCTCGTGCTGCATCAGGTCATCGGCCGCAAGGGTATCGAGTTCGACGCGCGCCGGTTCGAGTACGTCGGCGCTCCGGTCAGGAATCACGATCTCTGCCTCATGTCGAAGGCCAGCGGCATCGGCAGCGTCGAGCAGTGGGCGGCGTCGCCGTCCCCTGTCAAGATGGGCGCCACTCCGCCCGGCTCGACTCCTTACGACAATCTGGCCGTCCTCAAGGAAGCGTTGGGCCTTCCGACGCAGATCGTGTCGGGTTACAAAGGGACGGCGGAGATCCGCCTCGCCCTCGACGCGGGCGAGGTCTCCGGCCTGTGCGGGCTGTCCTGGGCGTCCACCAAGGTCACCTGGCGCAAGCAGCTCGAATCGGGCGAGGTCAAGGTCGTCCTGCAGAACGCTCCCGCCCCGCATCCCGATCTGCCGGAGGTTCCCCTCGCCATCAGGCTCGCCAAGACGGACCTCGGACGACGACTGATCCAGCTCGTGATGCACGACGTGAGCGCGATCACCTATCTCTATTCGTTGCCTCCCGGAACGCCGAAGGACCGCGTGCAGCTTCTTCGCCGCGCCTTCCGGCAGACCATGGCCGACCCGGCTTTCCTCGCCGAGGCGAAGAAAGCCAATCTGGAAGTGGACCCCGTCGCCGGAGAGGACGTCGAGAAAATCGTGAACGGCTTCTTCAAGACCGACCCCGCGACGGTCGCGAAGCTCCGCGATCTGCTGAAATGAGAACGTCGCGGTCCGCGGGCGGCGACACCATGCCCGATGACGGGACCGCCGCCGGTGCCCGCGTCACGGTCACCCGCGCCGAGCTTCCCTGAAGCAGCCGGGCTGCGGCGACCCGCCGCACACTTGTGAAAGGAGAGCCGCGCTATTCGCGTCTTTCGTTCTCTGCGCTATCGCGACTACGCCCTCTTCTGGTCCTGCGACCTGCTGGCCTCGCTCGGTCACTTCGTTCAGGAAGTGGCCCTCAACTGGATCGCCTACGAGATCACGGGATCGGCCATGGCGCTGGGCGTCCTCGGCTTGTGCGGCGCCGCACCGCGCCTGCTCCTCGGAGCCGTCGGCGGGGTCCTGGTCGACCGCTACGACCGCAAGCGCCTGTTGATCGCGATCCAGTTCGGATCGGCGCTGCCGGTGCTGATCTTTCTGCTGCTCTACGCGGCCGGGGCGCTGGAGTTCTGGCATCTCCTCGCGCTGGAGGTCCTCTTCGGTTCCATCCGCGCGGTCAACCCCTCGGCCTCCCAGTCGGCTCTCGCGGACCTGGTTCCGCGCGGCGATCTCATGAACGCGGTTTCCCTTTACACGATCGGCTTCAACTTCGCGCGGATCGTCGGGCCGTCGCTCGGGGGAATCCTGATCCTGTGGATCGGTGTCGCCGGGTGCTACGAGGCGTTTCTCGCGAGCCTGCTGCTTTCCGCCTCCGGCTTCGTCCTCATGCGGCTCCGCGAGCGCCGCACGCCGGCCGAACAGAGCTTCGTCCGCGAGCTCAAGGAGGGCTTCGGCTACGTCTGGAGCTCCCCCGTGATCCTCAGCAGCATCGTCGCCGCGTACACCTTCAGCATCTTCATCACCACTTACCACCGTTTCCTGCCCGTTTTCGCGAAAGACGTTCTCGCGGTCGGCCCGGAGGGGCTCGGGCTCTTGATGGCGGCGCCGGGCGTAGGGGCGGTCGCGTCCCTTCTCTTTCTCGCCACGGCGGGAGAGCGCTGGGACCGGGCGCGCCTTCTGTGGGTCACCACGACCGTCACCCCGGTTTTCCTCATTCTCTTCTGCGCCTCGCCGATTTTCTGGCTTTCGCTGCTGCTGCTCGCTCTCGTCGGCGCGGGTCAGGTGAGCTTTCGCACGATCAGCCGGGTGATCATCCAGATCGAGGTGCCCCGGGAGCTGCTCGGGCGGGTGATGAGCGTCTTCAACATGGACCAGGGAATGCGCTCGGCGGGATCGATCGTGGTGGGAGCCTTCGCCACGCTCTTCGGCGTCTCCCTGGGTCTCGCGCTCACCGCCGCACTATCGCTGGCGATCACCACCACGATCTTTTACCGCCTGCTGGGGAGACGGGGCTCATGAGCTTCCGCCCCGTTTCCGGCTGTCGGGATCGTGGCTCGCCGGGGCACCACGGTCGACGCGAAAGCCGGAAATCGGGAGCCGGAACCGCTCAAGGTACAGCTCCAACGGGGCGTAGAGGTCGAGCGGCCTGAACGGCTCGAACCTTTGAAGAAAGTTCTTTTCCGCCTGACCGGAGCTCCGCGAAGCGCTTTTTCATCCGCTCCATGCGCGCAAGGTAGCGCCGCACGCTGTGCGTGCCGCAGCGCTCCCCGGCGGCGGCGCGGAAGCGCCGCGCCGCGAACGCCTCCCCTCTTCCCGGGCCGCAGAGATGGATCACGGCGGCCAGCCGCTCGCGCTGCGCCCGGCTCGCCTTTGCCCCGCGCCGGGCGAGCACCTCGAGCACGCTCAGGTGGAGGTAGGCGGCCGTCATCTCGATCGCGTGGCTCGGCAGCGTCCGCGTGTAGAAGCCGGTGAACCGGCAGGCGTCAGCATCCCTCCAGGAGCCCGCCGCCGCCGGCCGGTGATCCCGGATGCAATACCGGCGCGCCTGTTCGAAGGTCGCGTCGGTCATCTGATACATCCCGAGCGCGCTCGACGCCGGCCGATACAGCTCGAACGGGTTCCACGACCAGCGCCAGCGCCAGTAGGTCGTGGCGGCCGGATTGCCCCCGGCCTCGACCTGCGCCAGAGCGGCCAGGAATTCCGGCGAGACGATGTTCGTCGAGTGTTTTTCGAAAAGGCGGCCGTAGCTCCGCCAGGTGGCCTCCGGCGTCTTCGTCAGGGCGGGACTCGCAGGAGCGAGGAGCTCCCCCGGCTTGCGCGCCACGTGGTAGGCCCAGTTCACGGCGAAGAACCCGGCGGCCGCGAGGACGGCGCCGCGAAAGAGCCTTGCCTTCGGCGAGGCGCGAAAAAGCCTCCTCCACCGTCTTCGCAGGTGACGCAGCGCGCGCAGAACCCTTCTCACCGACCGTTGGCCCCGCTGTTCTCCGGGGGCGAGAATTCAGCTCGCCTATACTAGCGCGGCGCCGCAGCGGGCGCAAAAAAAGAGGCCCCGGTTTTTCCGGGGCCTCTCGATTTACGTTCGCGGTCCGGCGGAACCGCCGCGGTCAGATCCTCGCCTTGAGGATTCCCTTGATCGGCGCCACGCCGGGAATCTCCCACTCCTCCCACATCTCGTCCACCATCTTCTGAATGTACTCGAAGTGCTCTTCCTTGAGGTGCTCGAAACGCCCCTGCTTCGTGAGAAATTCCTTCACCGGGATCCGGCCTTTACCGCTTTTGCGCGCGTCGTAGGTGTAGATCACCTGCCCCTCCACGACCTCGTAAAGCGGATAGAGGCCGCAGCGAATGCCCAGCTCGCCCAGCACGTTGGAATAGCGTGGATGGTAGTCCCAGCCCTTCGGACACGGGTCGTACGTATGAATGAAGGTCGGCCCGCCGATCGCCAGCGCTTTGCGCACCTTGTTCAGGTAGTCCGTCGGCGGGTACGTCGCGCACGCCGTCGCCACGTAGCGACACGTGGGGTGGCCCACGGCGAGCATTCCCGCCACGTTCTTCTTCCAGCGCCGCTGCATGATCGGATGTTTGGTGCCGGGAGGCGTGAAGGTGGTTTGCGCGCCGAACGTGGTCAGACCGGTCGCCTGGATGTCGGTGTTCGCCGCCGACTCGTTGTCGTACATGATGATCAGGAGATCGTAATCCGTCTGCAGCGCTCCCGAGATTCCCGCGATCCCCATGTCGCCGCCGCCGAGGTCGCCGCAGAACGCGATGACGTTGATCTTCTCGTTCTTGATCTTCCCCTTGCGCATCTGCGCGCGAAGGCCGGCCGCCATCCCGACCGCCGACGAGCCGCCCGCCCCGAGCTGCGTGTGCATCCAGGGAACGATCCACGGAGTGGTGAAGTACGAGGTGTTGGCCACGTACATGCAGCCCGTCGAGCCTGTCACCACCGTCCGCGGACCGGCCGCCTTGACGAAACCGCGCATCGTCGTAGCCGACTCGCAGCCCTGGCAGGTGCGGTGACCCGACGTGTAGAGCTCTTCCAGCGGAACGTTCTTGACTCCCTTGATCTTCTCGTAATCGATTGTCGGTACCGTCGACATGACCGTTCCTCCTTTACTCCCTCAGGCCGATCCAGGTTACGAGACCGTCCATGGAGTCCTTCTTGGCCGCTTGCTGCGTGATCTCGAACATCTTCTGCAGGTCGCCGATGGAGAGGTCGCGCCCTCCCAGCCCGCCGATGAAGTCCACCACCGCCGGACGGTTCTTGGCGGGATAGAGGCAGGAGCGGATCTCGTGCATCACGATACCGCCGTCGTCCGCCGAGCCGTGGGCGAAGTCGCGGTCGATCACCCCGACCGCCTTGAAGCGGCTCAGGGAGTCGCGGAGCTGCTGCGTCGGGAACGGCCGGAACCACCGCAGGTTCACGTAGCCGACTTTGTGACCCTTCTCGCGCAACCGCCTCGCCGCCGTGCGACCCGGGCTGGCCACCGTCCCGACGCCGATCAGCACGACCTCGGCGTCGTCGGTCATGAACTCGTCGAAATAGTAAGGCGCCGTGTAGCGCTCTCCGAAAATGGCGTTGAACTCCTTGTAAGCCTCCTGGATCACGCTGCGTGCCCTTCTCGCCGCCTCCCAGTTCTGCCGCCGCAGCTCCATGACCCAGTCCTCGTTCACCTGCGGCGCAACCGAAATCGGGTTGTCCGGGTGCAGGCGCCTCTCCGCCAGGTCGTACGGCGGCAGGAAGCGCTTGGCCGCCTCGGGAGACGGAATCTTCACCATGTGCTGCGAGTGCGTGAGAAAGGCGCCGTCCATGGCGAGCGCCATCGGCATCCGGACCCGTTTGTCCTCCGCGATGCGGTACCCCAGCAGCACGTGCTCCAGCGCCTCCTGCGGCGAGGTCACCCAGCAAAGCAGCCATCCCATGTCGCGCAGCGCCATCGCGTCGTTGTGCTCCACGCCGAAGGCTCCGGGGTCGTCGAGAGCCCGGTTCCCGACCAGGAACAACGTCGGCAGCCGATCGGTCGCTGTGACCACCAGGGCCTCGAAGCCGTACATCCAGCCCGTACCGCTCGACCCCGCGAACGCCCGCGCGTTGACGGAGCTCGCGTGCTTGACGATCTCGAACTGCGAATGCTCGCTGTCGGCGATGATGTACTCGGCGTCGAACTGACCGTCGGCGATCAGCTTGGAGATCGCGTCCATCACCTCGGTGTAGGGACGGATCGGATACGCCGCGATCACGTCGACGTCCGCCAGACGCACGCCGTGCGCCACCGCCTGGCAGCCGTTCAAGAGGTCCTCGCGCTCGTAGACGTCCGTCCTGGCTGTTGCGACTGCTACGCTCATAGCTCAACCTCCTCGGTCTTTCTTACCGGCACGATCTTGCCTTCGGGCATGAACTCGCCGGCGGTGACGCTCACGCCCTTGCCGGTCACGACGGGATAGGAGACCCGCTCTTTGCCTTTCTTCTCCTCCACCCACTGGATGTATTCCTTGGGAGCCCGTTTCCAGTGCTCGTACGGGCTGCTGTCGTCCTCGAAGCGCAGCTCGTCGACCATCACGATGCATTCCTTCACGGGGCAGACCTCGGCGCACTTGCCGCAGCCGACGCAGTACTGATAGTCGATGTCGTAGTAGCCGTCCGCGGTGGGATCGAAGCACTCATCCGGACACTCCGCCCAGCACAACGTGCACTTGGTGCAGAGATCGAAACGGACCGCGGGACGCTGCGATTTGGTCGTCCCGCGCTTGAACATCGTGTTGCGCGACTGCCCCCGGGGCCCTATCGTGAAGCCGCGCTTTACCGCCGGAACCACCGCCCCCTCGGCCATCTCGAACCATTTGGGCAATACCGGGATCGCGTGCTTCCACTCGCTCCCCTCGCCCGGAGCGACCTCCCTGACCCGGGGCGGCTTCGCTTCCTGGCGCAGCGATTCGTAGGCCGCACGCGCCGCTTCCGCACGGTGCTTCTGCTTGGTCTTTTCCATCAGGTACGCCTCGACCGCCTCGATGCTGATCACCGAGGGGTCGAGCGCAGCGATCCCGCCGAGCGCCCGCTCGTAGGTGAGGTCGTCCTTGTTGACCCATAGGCCGGCGAAGCTCGCGTCGCCGTCGAGAACGGCCAGCTTGTAGCTGTAGGGTTTCCTGGCGATGAACTTCAGCAGCTCGGCGTGGCTCTTGCGCGAGAAGACCAGCAGGCTTCCGCCCGCGACCACCTTTTCGTTGATCGGCCGGACCCCGTGCCAGCCCCAGGGCTCTACCCCTTTGCACATGGTGTCGTCCAGCACGATCGAGACGTCCGCCTCGTCGATGTCGAGCTTGGCACCGCACTCGGCCTCGAGCTCTTCGTCGGACAGGTCGGGCGACACGAAGGCGAAGTACTTGCACGGGATGCCGTTGCGCTCCGGAGAGTCGCTGTAGCGGCCGTTGGAGAACGCCCGCTTGCCCATGCGGCTGGCGATCATCACGATGTCGCTCCCGATCTTTTTCGCCAGGTTCTTCTGAAAGATGCCCCGGTAGTTGACCTCCACGCGTTTGATCATGAAACGCCCCTCCTTCGCTTCAGGCGACTCTGGTTCTCTTGGCAGTCGATCTCTTCGCCGAAAGCACGTTTTCTTCGACCTCCTCGATGTGCCGCAGCATCGCGCGGTGCGCGCCCGCGCCATCGTGACGACCGACAGCGGCGACAATCGCGCGGTGCGCATCGATCGACGCCCGCCGGCGATCGAGCGTCTGCAGCGACTCTTCGCGGCTGTGGCTGAGCACGTCCATCAAGGCCGACACCAGCTTCTCCAGCGCGCGGTTCTGGGTCGCGCGGGCGATCGTGAAGTGGAAATCGGTATCCGCCTCCACTCCCGTTTCGCCGCGGTCGACCGCGGCGGCCTGTCGATCCAGGATCCGCTTCATTTCCTCGATGTCCCGCCGCGACGCCCGCTTCGCCGCCAGCGACGCGATATGGGGCTCGATCAGCTTGCGCAGCTCGAAAACCTCCGCGAGCGCGTTCTTTTCCTCGACCAGAAGCCGGGCCAGCGGCGCCACCAGCGACTCCACCGGAAGATCGGCGACGAAATTTCCCGCGCCCGTCCGGCTCACGACCAGCCCCTGCGTCTCCAGCGCCCGCAGCGCCTCGCGCACCGAGGTGCGGCTCACCTTGAAGATCTCGGCGAGCTCGCGCTCGGACGGCAGCTGGTCGCCCGCCTTGAATTTTCCCTGCCGGATGAGCTCGTGGATCTGGCTCATCACTTCCTCGTGGATCCTGGTTTTCTTGATGATGCGGAGCATCGCTGCTGGTCTGCTGGTCTGACCAGTTCTTACCGGAGCCGCCCCGGAGTGTCAAGGGGCCGCCGGAACCCCCGCCGCAGCCCCGGCGTCTTACCTTTCTCCCCCCTCCTCTCTTGACACTCCGCCGCGCCGGGGACATACGTTGCCGAGACCGCATCGCGAAAAGGAGACGTGGTGAGCCGGAGCGCTGGCGAGCGTTACGTTGCGGCCTTGAAAGAAGGCCGGGGATTGCACGACGAGTTCATCTACTCGATGAGCTTCGAGGACTATCGGCTCTTTCCCGACCCGTTTCCCCGCACGACCTTTTCCGTAAGGGAGGTCCAGACGTGGATCGACCGCTACCCGAACCCCGCCAGGCCCGGCGAGCTTTTTCGGTGGGACATCCATGGCCGGCTCCTCGAGCCGGCCAGAGCTTCCATCGACGGGCTTGCGGTGGTGATGATCCACGGCGGCGCGGCGAACGAGTACGAGTTCCTCTTCACCCCTGACGGCCCCGAGGCCTATCTCGACCTCACCAAGGTCGATCCAGCCGCGTCCCGCGCCGGCATCGCCCAGCACATGGCTTCGCTCGGCATTCCCGTGCTCGCTGTTTCTCTTCCCGGCCACTACAGCCGAAGGCCGTGGCCGGCGATTCCGGATCGGCGCCCGGAATTCGTTATCGGCGAGCGGCCCGGGGACGAAGAGCTCCGAAACCGCCTCTCCGTGTACACCTTCCGCATGTGCATCGAGGCCGTCAAGGCGCTGATCGAGCAGGTGCTGCCGGGGCTCAAGCTCTTCATATGGGGGCATTCGACCGGGGGCGAGTACTTCTATCTGATGGAGCAGTACGGCCTCAGAAACCCGCTCGTCGGCGGGCTGGGATTCGGGACCGGCATGCCGGCCTGGCTGCGCAAGCAGTGGGACCTCGCCTGGGCGGAAAAGTCGCCGGAAGAGCGCGCCGCGCCGTTTCGCGAGATCGCCGGACTCAGCCGCCGCTCTCCGGCGGGCTACGTCAAGAGCGGCTACGTGGGACCCAACCAGCCCTGGGGTACCGCCGAGCGCTGGTTCGAGCTGGAAAATCACCGCCGGCCGCAGTTCAAGCCTTACCTCCAGGACATCGAGCACAGCGCCCACGATGTCCTGCTCCCTGAGGTCCGGCGGATTTCCGCCCTGCCGGACGACGAGCTGTTCGTCACTTTCAAAGCCGATCTCGCTCGGCTCCGCGGCAAGAAAATGCTTCACATCGTCGGCGAGCGAGACAAGGGTCACTGGGTCGAAGGCGGAGAAAAGGGGCTCGAGTTTCGCCGCGAAGTCTACGCTTTCAAGCGCTTCGCCCCCTATGCCGAGGCGCTGCGGCTGGTGGTCGTCCCCCGCCTCACCCATTACGGCCACGTGGAGAGCTACAACGAGCGGCTCGCCAGCCTGATGGTCACGGCGTTCAAGGAATACTTCCCTCTTCTTTGAGCGAAAATCGGTGTAAGGGTGCCAGGCCGGCCAGCGTTGCCACCCCTTGACAAACGCGCGCCGTGTGATAACCGAGCCAACAAAGTCAGAGACAGGAGGCGGTTTATGTAGGTATCCGTCGTGCGGTGAGCGGTCGCAGGGTTCGGAAGCGATTCCGTGGGTCGATGAGATTCAAGGGAGGCTCCCATGACTAACAATGTCGCTCGCTCTTTCTCGCTCATCCTGGGGACTGTCCTCGTGGGACGGGTTCTCGGCGTAGCTCCGGCTCAGGCCTGGGAACCCACCAAACCGATCGAGTTCGTCATCCCGGCGGGAACCGGAGGAGGCGCCGATCAGATGGCGCGGCTCATCGCCGGCATCAACGACAAGTACAAGCTCTCTCCCCGGCCCTTCATCGTCGTCAACAAGTCCGGCGGCGCCGGTGCCGAAGGTTTCCTCCACGTCAAGGAAAAGAAGGGCGACGCCCACACCATCATCATCACTCTCTCGAACCTCTTCACCACCCCGCTCGCGACGGGAACCCCCTTCAGCTGGCGCGACTTTACGCCCATCGCGCGTCTCGCCCTCGACCGCTTCATCCTCTGGGTGAACGCCGAGACCCCGTACAAGACCGCCAGGGAGTACATCGCCGCGGTGAAGCAGAAGCCGGGCATGAAGATGGGGGGGACCGGCTCGAAGCAGGAGGACCAGATCATCACGGTCCTGCTCGAGCAGAGCCAGGGCGTGAAGTTCACCTACGTGCCGTTCAAGGGCGGCGGCGAGGTCTGCACCAATCTGGTGGGAAAGCACGTCGATTCGACGGTCAACAACCCCGCGGAATGCGTGAGCAACTGGAAAGCCGGCCGCGTCCGGCCGCTGGCGGTATTCGATCCCGAGCGCATTCCCGACAAGGAATGGCACGACATTCCGACGATCAAGGAAGCGCTCGGCGCGGATATCTCGTACAACATGCTGCGCGGTATCTTCGGGCCGCCGGGGATGCCCAAAGAAGCGGTGGAGTGGTACATCGGTTTCCTGCGCAAGGCATATGACACGCCGGATTTCAAGGGATATCTCAGCAAGGGCGCGCTCAAGCCCGCTTTTGCCACCGGCGCCGAGTATGTCAAGTGGGTCGAAGCGAACGAAAAGCTCCACAGGGAGCTGATGGAAAAGGGAGGACTGCTGCACAAGTAGCATGCGCACCGCCGATCTCGTCACTTCGGCCCTGCTGATCCTGCTCAGCGTTGTCGTGATGTACGATGCTCTCCGCCTGGGCATCGGCTGGGGCGACGAAGGGCCGTTGAGCGGCTTTTTCCCCTTCTGGCTTGCGGCGCTCCTGGCCGCCGTGAGCGCCGCGCTGTTCCTGCAGGCGCTCTTTCGTCGAGCGACGAAGCCGTTCGTCAGCCGCGAGCGGTTCATTCCCGTGCTCAAGGTCCTCGGACCGCTCGCGGCCTTTATCGTGGTTACCGACCCTCCCGGGCCCTGGAGCGGCCTCGGACTGTACGTCGCCGGGGGACTCTACCTCGGCTTTTATATGCGCTGGGTCGGCGGCCACGGCTGGCGGGCGGTCGTTGCGCTCTCCCTTACGATTCCGTTCATCACATTTCTCATCTTCGAGACATGGTTCCTCGTCCCCATGCCCAAGGGACCCGTGGAAGCGTGGTTCGGATACTGACCCGTGGGACTCGACAACCTGCTTCTCGGCTTCCAGATCGCGATTACGCCGACCAATATCCTGATCGCGGTGATCGGCATCCTGCTGGGCACGATCATCGGCGTTCTTCCGGGTCTCGGGGGAGCCAACGGAGTGGCAATCCTCCTCCCGCTCACGTTCACCATGCCCCCGACCTCCGCCATCATCCTGCTCACCTGCATCTACTGGGGAGCGCTCTTCGGCGGCGCCATCACCTCGGTGCTGTTCAACATTCCCGGCGAGCCGTGGTCCGTGGCGACGACCTTCGACGGGTATCCGATGGCAAAGGCCGGCCATGGCGACCAGGCGCTGACCGCCGCGTTCACCTCTTCGTTCGTCGGCGCTCTGTTCTCCATCGTCCTGATCACCTTCTTCGCCCCGCTCCTGGCCGAGGTGGCGCTCAAGTTCGGGCCGCCCGAATTCTTCGCCATCCAGCTGCTCACCTTCTCGAGCTTCGTCGGCCTCGGCGGCGAGAACCCGCTCAAGTCCCTGGCATCGATCCTGATCGGCTTCATCCTTTCGACTGTCGGCCTGGACATCGTCACGGGACAGCTCCGGCTCACCTTCGGCTTCACCGATCTGATGAAAGGTTTCGACTTCATCGTTGCCGTGATCGGACTGTTCGGCATCGGGGAGATCCTCCTCAGCGTCGAGGAAGGCCTTCGCTTCCAGGGCGCCAGGACCACGATGAACCCGCGCGCGGTGCTCGAAACCTGGAAGGTGTTGCCGCGATACTATCGCACGTTCGTGCGCGGCTCGATCATCGGCTTCTGGATGGGCTTCAAGCCGGGAGGCGCCACTCCGGCCTCGTTCATGAGCTATGCCTTCGCGAAGCGCTTTTCCAGGAACCCCGAGCGCTTCGGCAAGGGGGAGATCGAGGGAATCGTGGCGCCCGAGACCGCCGCCCACGCGGCCGGCGTGGCCGCCATCCTGCCGATGATCACGCTCGGCATCCCCGGCTCGCCGACGGCCGCGGTCATGCTGGGAGGGCTCATTATCTGGGGCCTCCAGCCCGGTCCTATGCTCTTCATCGACAATCCCGACTTCGTCTGGGGCCTGATCGCCAGCATGTACACCGGAAACGTGATCGGCGTCATCATGGTGCTCGCCTTCGTGCCGTTTTTCGCCGCAATCCTGCGCATCCCGTTCGCCATCCTGACACCGCTCATCATCGTCGTTTGCGCCATCGGCTCGTACGCGGTCCATAACAGCATGATCGACATCTGGTACATGCTCATCTTCGGCGTCATGGGCTACGTCTTCAAGAAGCTCGATTATCCGCTCGCTCCGCTGGTGCTGGCCCTGGTGCTCGGAGACATGTCCGAGAACGCGCTGCGCCAGAGCCTGATCATGTCGCAGGGCTCGCTGGCGATCTTCTTCGTCCGGCCGATCGCCGGAGCGATCACGGCCCTCGCACTGTTCTTCTTCGTGCTGCCCGTCCTGACCCGCTGGCGCCGCCGCGCGAGAGCGCGGGCCATCTCCCCGGTGCCCACTCGCAACTGAGACGGCGAGAACCCCTTTCGCCCTTGCCGGCGGCAGAACGGGCGGAATCGCCCGTTTATCCTCGAATTCGGTTCGCCTTGCGGTCGGCATTATGCTAACTGTTGGGGAACTCCGGTCGAAGCACTGGAGGAGTTTGGTGAAAAGGATCGTCGTTGCCCGTTCGGGACGCAGCCTCGGCCACAGGAGCGAGAGGTGGCCCGACCGGCCCGATTCCGGCGATGCCTGCCGCGGTCTCGGGTCGGCGGGCAAACCCGCCGAGGCACGGACCACGGAACCCTAATCCCCGTCCGAAACTCGCAACAAGGAGGACTGGCTTATCTCGTCGATTGTCATCCTGGCCATGCCCTATGGCTGCCTCAACGGCCAAAAACTCTCGCGCGCCTCGCTGCTCGGCCTCGAAAAAGCGCTCGACTGGTGGCAGAAATCCATGCACACGTCCAAGCACAAGACCTACTTCGTCGTCGCGGCCTACGAAGATGACGCCCAGGAGGTCGACCTGCGCCGCGAGCTCGTGACGCAACGGCTCGCGGACCCCGAGCTGCTGGCCAATACCGTTACCGTCGTCGCCCGCAACGAGGAAGCGCTGGCGCAAAAGATCTCGCGGATGCGCGATCTGCTGCCGATCGAGACGATCACCGTCTTCGTCGAATCGCGCAACGCCCTGAGCGTCAAGGCGATCTTCAAACGAAAATTCGGCAAGACCCTGCAGATCAGGAAGTACCGGTCGGATTTCGAGTTCAACCACCGCTGGATCAGCACCTCGACCCCGTTCGCCTGGCTGTCGCGCAACCTGCTCTTGCGCTTCTGGTTCGAGGCGAAAAAGAGAATGGGCCGCGGGCTGCGAAAGAAGCTCCGCTTTCTTTTCCGGAGTTGACTTCCCGGCGTTTCCGCGAGGGCGCCCCCCGCCTGGCCTTCCTACGCGACTTTGGTGACGCGCTTCTCCGAAAAGCCCTGCTCGAGCCACCAGTTCGCGATCTCGCTTCCGGTCGCGAACCACACGCCCGCGTGCGCCTTCATGTAGCCGATCAATTCGCTCAGCGCCCGGGCGCGGCCGGGCCGGCTCGAGATGTAAGGGTGGAACTGGAACGGGCAGAACGTCGGAGCGAGAGCGGACTCATCGTAGAACTGATCGAACATCGCCTTCCACACCGCCAGCGCGTCGGCGGGATTCCCCGAATCCCTGTGGCCGTAGAGGCGGCCGTCGCCGAAGGGCTGCCGCGGCAGCTCGACGAGCTTCTTGCCGTCGCCCTCCCACACGAACGGAAGATCGTAGGAGAAGGAATTGCTGTTCCACAGGTAGCCGTGCTCCATCAACAGCTCGATGCTGTTCGGGCTCTGTGTGCATGAGCGCCATCCGACCGGACGCTTCCCCGCGCGGCTGGCGTTCATCTCCGTCGTGCGCCGGATGACCTCGCGCTCCTCTTCCTTGCTGAGATCGCGCGCCACCTCGTGATGGTAGCCGTGGCCGCCCACCTCGTGCCCATCGGCGGCGATCGCCGCCACGGCCTCGGGATACCGCTCCGCGATGCCGCCGCAGGTCAGGAAGGTCGCCCTGACCCGGTGCGTCGCCAGAATCCGCAACACGCGCCAGATGCCGGTCTTGGGTCCGTATTCCGCCTGGGTGTATTCCTCGTGATTGATCTTGCCGTCGCGATCGGGGCGGACGTCCTCGCCGCCCTGGAAGTCGAAGGTCAGAAACACCGCTACGCGCGCGCCGCCCGGCCAGAAGATTTCCCGCTGAGCATGAAAGTCCCGAATTTCCATGATTCGCCTCCCGCTTCAACGCAGTTCGCCCCGCTTCCGCGCCGGGGCGGCCCCCTCCTTTTATCCCTTCCGGCCCCCCGCTGCAACCGCGATCCGCCCGGCGCGGTTGTCGCTCCGGGACAAACGGTGTATACGGGAAAGACGGACGGCGGCTCTCGCCTGTTCTTTTCCTCCAGCGCTGCCGCCGGATGCGGAGCGAGCCTCTCTCGGAGGTCACATGCACTCGGCCGGCGAAAGGTTCAACGTCGGAGGCGTTCTTCTCGACAGGCCGTTCAAGATCCGGCGCCTCGGTCACTTCGGCTTCAATCTCACCCGCATGGACGAGGGCGTCGACTTCTACGTCAACCTGCTGGGATTTCGGGTTTCGGACGTGATCGACTATACCGGCCGCGCCGCGCGCTCCGGCCAGCTCGACGGCCTCGGAGATCCGCGAGGCTATTTCACTCGCTACGGCACGGACCATCACGCACTCGTCCTCTTCAACCAGCGCGTGCGCGAGGCTCTCGGGCGCGGCGGCAAGCCGGGCGTCACCGTCAACCAGATCACCTGGCAGGTCGGAAGCCTGCGGGAGGTCGTGGACGGCGCCGGCTGGCTCGCACGCAACGGCTTTGCCGTGGACCGGTCCGGACGCGACATGCCGGGCTCGAACTGGCATGTGTACGCCTACGATCCCGAAGGCCACCTGAACGAGCTGTACTACGGCATCGAGCAGATCGGCTGGAGCGGCCACAGCAAGCCGCGTGCCCTTTACCACCGCGGCTTCCGCGAGGCGCCGGCGCTGCCGCAGCCGGGCGAGCAGCAGGAAGTTCAGGAGGCGCTGGCGAACGGAGTCGACCTTTTTTCCGGGCAGCGCCACGTGGAGGCGCTGCCCCCACGCTACGACGTCGACGGCGTCCTTTTGCCGCGCCCCTTCAAGGTCGTCAGGATCGGACCCGTGACCTTGTTCGTATCGAACCTCGACGCGGCCGAAGCCTTCTACCGACGAACGCTCGGTTTCACTCTCACCGAAGAGACGACGTTTCAGGGCAACCGGTGTCTCTTCCTCCGGTGCAACACCGAGCATCACTCGCTCGCCCTCCTTCCCCTGGACCTGCGGGCCCGGCTCGGGCTCTCCGCGCACTCGACCTGTGCGGCGCTCGGGCTACAGCTGGCCAGCTACCGGCAGCTCCGCCACGCCGTAATGTTCCTGAAGGAGCACGGGGTTGAGGTGCTCGACATCTTTCCGCCGGAGCTTCATCCCGGAATCGACTACGCCCACGTACTCGATCCCGACGGCCATTGCATCCGGCTCTACTACGCGATGGAGCAGATCGGCTGGGACGGTAGACCCCGGCCCGTCCGGCGGCGCGAGCCGCTCCCGTTCGAAAAATGGCCCGAGGTCCTGGAGAACGACCCGGACGCTTATGTCGGTGAACCGTTTCTCGGCCCCTGGGGTTGAGGGCGAGGCGTAAAGCGGCTCGAGCCACGAAAAGGAGCAAACGATGGTCGTACGCGAGCTGAAAGACGGAAGCGTGATCGTGAGCACCCAGGAGGATCACGCCGAGCTGGCGGCGCAATTCGCCGCTCACTGGGGAAACGAGCGCTTCTCCCGGCTGAGACCTTACTCGACCATGATCCTCGCCACGCTCTATCACGACAGCGGCTACCGGGAGTGGGAAGGCAACCCTCCGGTCCATGTCGAGAAAGGCCGGCCCTACGCTTTTCGTGAAGACAACCCGCTCTTCGAGCCGGTGGAGCTCAAGGGTTACATGAAGAACGTCGAATGGGTCGGCTCCCGCGACCCGTATGCCGGCCTCCTGGTTTCCATGCACCGCAGCGGCCTGTGGGAAAACCGCTACAACGTCTTCACCAGGCCGGCCGGCCGCGTTCGGGAGCGAAGCCCCGCCGTGCTGGCGGCCAAGAAGGAACTCGAGTCCCGCCAGGAGCAGATCCGGCGCGGGCTCGCCGCGGGCAGGGCCGCCTTCGACGACGAGCTCGCGTACAATTATCGCGCCCTCCAGATCTTCGATCTGCTGTCCCTCTACTTTTGCTGCGACGGTCGCGACGCCGACGGCCGATTCAAGGAATACGCCATCGCTCCCGTTCGCGTGGCGTACGAGACCCGGGAAGAGGTCGAGCTCCGGCTGATTCCCCACGGCCCCGACGCGGTCCGTGTCGACCCTTATCCGTTCGACCTCTCGCCGCTCCGCGTCGCCGCGCGCGCCCGGCTGATCCTCCCGGTTCCGGAGAAAACCGAAGAGGCGGCGCTCGAGGCCTACCATAAAGCGCCGCGCCGCCTGCTGGAATTCGAGGTCAGGAGCTGAGGCAGGGGGGTTAAGGCTCGCCGTCGTGGATCTCGATCCGGATTGCACCTCCGCGCCCGGATTCGGGGCAGGCGCTGACGGCGACCAGGCAATCCATCTCCGCCCGAAAATCGACGCATGCTTCCTCTTTCGGGCGCACGAGCGTGTCGTACATGGCTCCGGTGTCGGGATCGATGCGCATGCATTGAAACAGATTGAACGGGCTCGGCACGTCGTCGGGATCGATGTTCCAAGGCCTCAGCGCTTCGCTCAGGTTCTCCCAGCATCCGTGATCCGGGAGCTCCTCCGGGGCTTTGGGGTTGATGTCGACTCCCTCCGCGAACACCCTCAGCGACGCGCCGCTGGCGACCATCTCGAAGCGCCTGCGGCTGCACATGCCTTTTTGCAGATCGTGTCGACCCCCGGTAAAGGTGTCCCGCACGATCCTCAGCATCGGGTTGTTTCGTTTCGAATAGAGCACATCCCCGGTGCTGATGAAGATCTTCGCCTGGTTGGTCTTGGTCCTCGCCTGATCGAAGCGCTCGCGGACATCGTGCAGGTTGAAAGCCACGAGGTCGACGATGCTTCGGCCCGCAACGCGCAGCAGCTGTCCCTTCCTGACGGCAAACGCCGCCCCCGAGTTCTTCGCCACCACCTTGCTTTGCGCCAGCGCCATTCCTCCATCCCTCAGCCGCCGAGGCTCACCGGATCGCTCCGGCCTCCGTGAGCTCGGCGATCCTTTCATGCCCCAAACCCAGAACGACGCCGAAGACGTAGTCGTTGTCGGCTCCGATCCACGGCGCGGGTCGCGCCGCGTCGGCGCGCGACAGCGACGGAATTCCGGGAAGGCCATGGTGCACGATCTTTCCCCAGGGTCGAGCCTCCGTCTCGACGATGTGGCCTCTCGCCCGCAGGTGGATGTCGTAGAAGAGATCCTCGCCGGACATCGGTATGCCGGCCGCGACGCCGGCTTCCTGCAGCAGGCGGAACGCCTGCCGCGGCGTCAGCCGCCGGGTCCAACGCGACAGCTCGCGGTCCAGCTCGTCGCGAAGCTCCTTCCGCCCCGCATGAGTCGCCAGCTTCTCGCTCGCCGCCCACGGCTCGCCGATCAATCGCGCCATGCTTTGCCATTCCCGGTCGCCGGCGCAGGCGATGATGATCCACTGGTCCTCGCCCCTGCAGGGATAGCAGCCGTAGGGCGCATACGGTTCCCCGAGAACCTCGCCATAGCCGGCGGCCTCCCACTCCCGGCCGTTGACCGTGTAGTCGAGAACCGCGGGCCCGAGCATCGCCCCCTGCGCTTCCAGCATCGCCGCCTCCACGAACTGGCCCCGGCCCGTTCGGTCGCGATACTCGAGCGCCGCGAGCACTCCGAGCATCATCGTCGCGGCGGCGACCCGGTCGGGCCAGGCGATCTTGCAGCGGCTCTCCATCGGCGAGTCGGGGTACCCCCACAGCCGCATCACTCCGGTGTAGGCCAGCAGCTGCCATCCCCACGCGACCCAGGACCTGAGCGGGCCCTCGAGGCCCCAGCCCGGCATCACCGCCTGCACGATTCCCGGGTTGATCCTCTGCAGCTCCTCGAATCCGAAGCCCAGCCGCTCGAGCACCCCCGCGCTGAAGTTGTCCACCACCGCGTCCGACCGGGCGATCAGACTGCGGAACAGCTCCTTGCCCTCCGGGTGACGCAGGTTGATCGTGCAGCCGAGCTTGCAACGGTTCATATCGGCGTGCACCGCCGCCTCGCGGTCCTTGCTCGGGACGACCGCCGATTCAATCTTGATCACCTCCATGCCGTAGTACGCCAGCATCTCCGTGCCGAGCGGGCCGGCATACTGTTGCGTGAGATCGGCCATCCGCAGACCCTCGAGCATCGGCCGCCGCGCCCCCTCCGCGTGGGCGGCCCGCGGCGGCCGGCCGGACAGCCGACCTTCGAGCTCCCCGGCGATCTCGGCGCGGTGCTGGTCGAGAAGGGGCGCCGGGCGGCGGATCCGCATCGGCGTGAGGGAAAGCCTCATGGGAAATCCCGGCGCGGTGTAGCGGCCGATCACCGGGTGCTCGATCTCCTGCAGCCAGCCGCGCGCCCGCAGTTGCTCGCACGCCACGAACTCTCCCACGGTGTTGAGCGGGGCCGCCGCCAGGTGGCGCCGCTGCGCCTCGTTGCAGAATTCCTCCGCCGTGAAGCGCGCGATGAATTCGGCGAACGCCCGCCCCACCCTCTCCGCATGGGCCTCGCGGTGGCGCGCGCTCTCCCACTCCGGCCGCGCCAGCTCCGGATCGCCCAGCCAGTTCTGCGCGAACTCGCGCCACATGTGCGGCATGTTGGTCGTGAAATGGACGTAGCGTCCGTCCTTGCAGCGATAGATGTTGGTCCCCGCGCCGCCGTAGTGTCTGCTCCCCGGCCGCCGTTCCAGGCGGTTCTCGCGGCTGTAGCGAGCCACCGAGCTGCTGTTCGTGAAGGTCAGCGCTTCCTGCAACGAGACGTCGATCCGCTGCCCCGCTCCGCTCCGCCGCGCGTGCCGCACTCCCGCGAGAGCCAGAGCGGCCGCCACGCACGCCGCGAGCTGGTAGGCCAGATGGCAGGGCGCGGTGCACTGCCCTTTCGTGTCGTCCCCCTGGCCGAACAGGAAACCGCCGCTGGCGTTGGCGATTGCGTCGCTCCCTTTGTAGGTGCGGTAAGGACCGGTGCGGCCGAACGGGCTGATGGAAACCGTCACCAGCGCCGGCGCGATCTCGCCGAGGCGCTCGTCCGTCAGGCCGAAGCTTTCCAGAAAACCCGCGGGCGTCGCTTCGATGAAGACGTGCGCCGACGCAAGCAGCAGCTCCAGCAGCTCGCGGTCCCGCGCCGCTCCCGCGGGGTCGAGAACGATGCTGCGCTTATTGGTATTCGCGTTGATGAAAGCGAGGCTGCGCTCCGGATGCTCGATCCCGCCGGCGAACGGCGGCAGGCGGCGGCTCGGGTCGCCGCCCGGGGGCTCGACTTTGACGACGTCCGCCCCGAGGTCGCCGAGAAGCCGCGTCGCGTACGCAGCGGGAAGATCGCCGATCTCGACCACGCGCAGGTGGTCCAGCGCGCCTTCCTTCGCCTCCGCTGCCATGGCCGGCCTCCACTCGCGACCCGCGTCGATCGGGTCGTTCCCCGGGGTCACGCTCCCACGCGCACCACCACCCGTCCCTGCATCTCGCCCTTCAGGATCCGGTCGATCTCGGGGCTGAGCTCCTCGAGCGAGCGCTCGGAGATCAGGGGAGTGGACAGATCCAGCTTCCACTCGCCCGCGAGCTTCTGCCAGACGCGCTGGCGCGTGCTCATCGGGATCTGGACCGAATCGACTCCCAGCAGGCTCACACCCCTGAGGATGAAAGGATAGACGGTCAGGCTCAGCTCGGCCGACATCGCGTTGCCGCACGCCGCCACCAGCCCGCCGTAACGCGTCGACTTGACGGCCGTGGCGAGAATGTTGCCGCCGACCGTGTCGACCACGCCCGCCCAGCGTTCTTTTTGCAGCGGCCTGCCCGAGCGGTCGTCGACCTCTTCCCGCGAAACGACCGCCCTGGCGCCGAGGGAGGCGAGGAAATCTTTCGCGTCGGCTTTGCCGGTCGCGGCGACGACGTTGAACCCGAGCTTGCCGAGAATCCCGACGGCCATGCTCCCGACCCCTCCCGTCGCCCCGGTGACGAGAACCTCGCCCGCGTCCCTGGCCAATCCGGACGCCGTCAATCGTATGACGCAGAGCGCCGCGGTCAGCCCGGCGGTGCCGTAGGCCATGCTGTCGCGCAGGCTCAATCCGCGCGGCGACCTCACCGCCCAGGCGGCGGGGACGCTGATGTACTGCCCGAAGCCGCCGGGCGTGTTCATCCCGAGGTCGTAACCGGTCACGATCACTTCGTCCCCGGGCGCGAACTCCCGGGTGGACGAGCGAACGACGACGCCGGCCGCATCGATTCCCGGGGTGTGCGGATAGTTTTTCGTCACGCCGCGGTTGCCGGTGGCTGATAGCGCGTCCTTGTAGTTGAGCGAGGAGTAGCGCACCTCGATCAGCAGCTCTCCGGCCGGAAGGTCGTCGATAGCGCGTTCCTTGATCTCCCGCACGAACCTCTTGTCGGCGGTCTCCGAGACCACCATCGCCTTGAAACTCTGCGGCAACGCCATTTTCGAAGCTCCTGTTGTTGTTTTCCTCCGGCGCGTCCGCGGACAGCCGCCGCTTCGGGCCGCGGGCGTAAGCTGCACTTCCCAAATTCATCGAACTATGTCAAGAGTAGATGGTGTTTCGGAGGCGTCGGCGTCGCCCGGTCCCGGCACGAGGACGCGCGACGCTTCCAGGCGTGCTGCGCGGCAAGCCGCGGAGGGTTCCATGGCAAGCCAGAAAAGCGGAGGGCTGGAGGGCGTGATCGCGGGGCGGACGGCGGTCGCCACCGTGGAGAAGGAAGGAACGGGGCTGAGCTACCGCGGCTACTCGATCTACGACCTCGCGGAGCACGCCAGCTTCGAGGAGGTCGCCTATCTTCTGATCTACGGCAGGCTGCCCGACGCGCGTGCGCTCGCCGAGTACCAAAAAAACCTGATCGCGCTGCGCGCCCTTCCCGCGCCGCTCAAGACCGTGCTCGAGCAGATTCCCGCCTCGGCCCACCCGATGGACGTGATGCGCACCGGTTGCTCGGCGCTCGGCGCGATGGAGCCCGAAGGCCCCGACCGCGACCAGATCGCGATTGCCAACCGCCTGACCGCCTGCTTCTCTTCCATGCTCCTTTACTGGCATCACTTCGCCGTCCGCGGCGAGCGCATCGAAACGGAAACCGACGACGACAGCACCGCGGGCCACTTCCTCCATCTGCTCCACCGCCGAAAGCCCGACGAGCTCACCCGGCGCGCCGTGGACGTCTCGCTGATCCTCTACGCCGAGCACGAGTTCAACGCTTCGACCTTCACGGCCCGCACGATCACCTCCACGCTCGCCGACTTTTACTCCGCGGTCACCGGCGCGATCGGCGCTCTGCGGGGTCCGCTGCACGGGGGCGCCAACGAAGCCGCGATGGAGCTGATCGAACGCTTCTCGTCGCCCGACGAGGCGGAGCGCGCGGTGCTCCAGATGATCCGGGAGAAAAAGCTGGTCATGGGCTTCGGACATCGCGTTTACAAGGTCCGCGATCCCCGTTCCGACGTGATCAAGCGCTGGGCGCAACGGCTGGCGAGCGCGTGCGGCGACGAACGGCTCTATCCCGTGTCGGAGCGGATCGAACAGGTGATGCGTCGGGAGAAGAACCTGTTTCCCAATCTCGACTTCTACAGTGCCTCGGCTTACCGCTTCTGCGGCATCCCGACGCAGTTCTTCACGCCGCTTTTCGTGATCGCGCGTATCACCGGCTGGGCCGCGCACATCTTCGAGCAGCGCGCGGACAATCGGCTGATCCGGCCCAATGCCGAGTACATCGGGCCCGAATCCAGGCCGTTCGTCCCGCTTTCCCGCCGCGGCGCGTGAAAGGAACGCCGGCCGCGCCGCTTCGTCAGGCCCATGAACGACGCCGCTCCCGAGAGCCGCCCCGCTCCCGATCCGCTGATGGTCGAGATCGCCGACTACGCGGCCGGTTACGTGCCCGAGAGCCGCGAGGCTTACGAGACCGCACGCTACTGCCTGATGGACTCGCTCGGCTGCGCCCTGCTGGCGCTTCGCTATCCCGAGTGCACGAAGCATCTCGGGCCGGTCGTTCCGGGCGCGTTTCTGCCGAACGGAGCTCGCGTTCCGGGCACCCCCTGGCGCCTCGACCCGGTTCAAGCCGCTTTCAATCTCGGCACGATGATCCGCTGGCTCGATTTCAACGACACCTGGCTCGCGGCCGAGTGGGGCCATCCGTCCGACAACCTCGGCGGCATCCTCATGGTCGCCGACTACCTCAACCGGGCGCGCGGCGGCCGGCTGGTGGTGCGCGACGTCCTCCGGGCGATGATCAAGGCGCACGAGATCCAGGGCGTCCTGGCGCTCGAGAACAGCTTCAACCGCGTCGGGCTGGACCACGTTCTCCTGGTGCGGCTGGCGACGACGGCCGTCGCGACCGCACTGCTCGGCGGCACTCGCGACCAGATCGTGAGCGCGGTCTCCAACGCGTGGGCCGACGGCGGCAGCCTGCGGCTCTACCGCCACGCCCCCAATACCGGACCGCGCAAGTCCTGGGCCGCGGGCGACGCGACGTCGCGCGGCGTCCGCCTGGCGCTCCTCGCGCTCCAGGGCGAGATCGGCTACCCCTCGGCGCTGTCGGCGCGGACCTGGGGCTTCTACGACGTCCTGTTCCGCGGCAAGAGCTTCGTCCTTCCCCGCCCGTTCGGCTCCTACGTGATGGAAAACGTGCTCTTCAAGATCTCCTTCCCCGCCGAATTCCACGCGCAAACCGCCGTCGAATGCGCGCTCCAGCTCCACGGCGAGGTGAGCCATCGCCTCGACGAGGTCGAGCGCGTCGTGATCACGACCCAGGAGTCCGCAATCCGGATCATCGACAAGCCCGGACCGCTCCACAATCCCGCCGATCGCGATCATTGCCTGCAGTACATGACGGCGGTGGGCCTGATCTTCGGCGAGCTGACCGCGGACCACTACCAGGACCGCGTCGCGGCCGACCCGCGCATCGACGCCTTGCGGGCGAAGATGGTCGTCGTCGAGGAGCCGCGCTACTCGCGCGACTATCTCGATCCCGACAAGCGCTCGATCGCCAACGCGGTCCAGGTCTTCTTCAAGGACGGCTCGAAAACCGCCAACGTCGTCGTCGAGTATCCGATCGGCCACCGCCGGCGCCGTAGCGAAGGCATCCCTCTGCTGCTGCGGAAATTCGCGGCCAATCTGGAATCCCGGCTTCCGCGGGAACGATGCGGGGCGATCCTGGAGCTCTGCGCGGCCTCCGACAGGCTAGAGGAAACGCCGGTCGATCGCTTCGTGGATCTCTTCGCGCTCGACGGACCGCCATGAACCGCTCGAGAAGAGGTGGACGATGAACCCACGCCAGACTTTGCGCAATCTCCTTCGCCGCAACCGGCTGCTCGTGGCGCCCGGCTGCTTCGACGGCCTTTCCGCCCGTCTCGTTCAGCAAGCCGGCTTCGAGGCCGTCTACTTCAGCGGCGGCGCGGTGGCCAGGAGCATGGGGTTTCCGGACATCGGCCTGATCACGATGTCCGAGATAATCGAGCGCGCCGCCCTGGTGGCCGCCTCGGTCGACCTCCCGGTCATCGCCGATGCGGACACGGGCTACGGCAACGCGGTCAATCTCGTCCGCACCGTCCGCGAATACGAGCGGGCGGGAGTGGCCGCCATCCACATCGAGGATCAGATCACGCCCAAGCGCTGCGGCCATCTGGAGGGCAAGGAAGTCGTTTCGCTCGCCGAAATGCGCAAGAAGGTGGAAGCGGCGCTGGCCGCGCGCAGCGACCCCGATTTTTGCATCATCGCCCGCACCGACGCGCGGGCCGTGCACGGGTTCGAGGATGCGATCGCGCGTGCGCGGGCCTTTGCGGAAGCCGGTGCCGACGCGATCTTCGTCGAGGCGCCGCAATCGGAGCAGGAGCTGGAGGAGATTCCCCGGCGGCTTCCCGGCATCCCCCTGCTGGTCAACGTCTTCAAAGGCGGGAAGACCCCGATGCTGCCCGCCCGGCGGCTGGAAGCGATGGGTTACCGGATCGCCATCTACCCGTCCGAAACACAACGCGCGGCCATCCACGCGATGCGGCGGGTGCTCGAGCTGCTCAGGCGGGAAGGCACCACCGAATCGATGGACGATGCGCTTGCCTCGTTCAAGGAGCGCGACCGGATCGTCGGGCTCGAGGACTGGCAAAAGCTCGAACGCGCGTACCTGCCGGAGAAGCAGGGGGCCCCGTCGTGATTCGCGCCCGCCCGCCGGGCGGAACCGCGGCCGGCCCAGGGGCGGCCTTGACGGGCGCTTTCGCCTGCCATAGGCTCGCCAGCAAAGGCCGCGGCGCCGGCGGTTTTCCGGTGCGGTGCCTGCGCCGGCTCTTTCGTTCGGCCGGACCGGCTGCTGCGCGACGAGAGGCACATGGCTGACTTCAACGTTCTCGAGACCACCATCGACGACATCCACGCGGCGTACCGCTCGGGCGCACTCACCGCCAAGCGCCTGGTGGAGCTCTACCTCGACCGCATCGACCGCTACGACAAACAGGGGCCGGCGCTCAACGCGATCATCACGATCAACCCCGGAGCGCTCGCAGAGGCGGAGCGTCTCGATACCGCTTTTCGAGCTTCCGGATTCGTCGGGCCGCTGCATGGCATCCCGATCGTCGTCAAGGACCAGGCCGATGTCCGTGGCCTGCCCACCACGTTGGGATCGGTCCTCTTCAAGGACTATTTCCCGGACCGCGACTGTTTCGTCGTGGACAGGCTCAAACGGGCCGGAGCCGTCATTCTCGCCAAGGCGACGCTCGGAGAGCTCGGCGGCGGCGACACGCACGGCTCGCTGTTCGGCTCGACACGCAACCCCTACGACCTCGAGCGCACCGCCGGAGGCTCGTCCGGCGGCTCGGCGGTGAGCGTCTCGGCGAATTACTGCACCGTTGCGGTCGGCCAGGAGGGCTTCGCCTCGATCCGCCGGCCCGCGATCTGGAACTGCGTTGCCGGCATGAGGCCCACCGCCGGGCTGGTCAGCCGCTCCGGCGTCTTCGCGGGCTGGCCGTCGGTCAACGGCTCGCTCGGCCCGATGGCGCGCACCGTAGCCGACCTGGCGAAGCTGCTCGACGCGATGGTCGGCTATGACCCCGAGGATCCGCTCACTGCCCGCGGCGCCGCCCACGTCCCCGAAACCTTCGCGCAATTCCTCGACCCGGCCGGCCTGAAGGGCGCCCGGATCGGAATCCTGCGCGAGCCGATGGGCTTCCACACCGAGCCGCAGTCGGAGGATTTCGCCAGGGTGGACGAAGTCTTCGCGCGCGCCGTGGGCGAGCTCCGGGAGGCCGGAGCCGAGATCGTCGACCCGATCTCGATTCCGAGGCTCAACGAGCTGCTGGCGAAACGCGCCGTCAGCTTCGCCGAGGAGGAAGAGTCCTTCAAGACCTATTTCGGCAGAAGCGGCCGCTCGCCCTACCCGTCGCGCGAAGCGGTGGCGCAATCGCCGGAGTTCTCGAAAGTGGTCAAAGGATCGCAGGAGCGCTGGAAACGAAAACCCGATCCCGCCGCGCACTACGAGTACCTCAAGGCGCGCGAAGAGCTGCTGACCAGCCTGCTGAAGGCGATGGCCGATCACCGCCTCGACGCGATCGTGCACAAGGCGGTGGAGCATCAGCCCACGCTGATCCGCGACGGCGTCAATCCCCCGTTCGTCGACCAGAAGGGCGCGCCGCACCTCAACACCTTTCTGGTCTTCGTCCCTTCGGTGGTCGTGCCGGCGGGTTTCACGAGCGACCGCCTGCCGGCCGGCATCACTTTTCTCGGCCGCCCGTACGACGACGGCCGGATGATCCGCCTGGCTTACAGCTACGAGCAGGCCACGCGCCACCGCCGGCCCCCCGCGAGCACCACCCCGATGTAGCGCGTCCCAGGGCGCGGGCGCCCGCGCAGGCGAGCATGAGCTGTCGGGGAACGGACCCTCCCGCGATGTCGCGCCGGAATTTCATTCGCTTCGCCTCGGCTGCCGCTCTCGCGGCGTTCGGAGGCGACGCGAGCCCGATCGTGATGCGTCCGGTACCGCGGACGGGCGAACGCTTGCCGGTCATCGGCCTCGGCACCTGGCAGACCTTCGACGTCGGAGCCGCCGAGGCGGAACGTGGCCCTCTGCGGGAGGTGCTCCGCCTCTTCGTGGAGCACGGGGGCGCCGTGGTCGATTCCTCCCCCATGTACGGGCGTGCGGAAACCGTCCTGGGAGCGCTTGCGGCGGAGCTGGCCGTCCGCCCCCGACTGTTCATCGCGACGAAAGTGTGGACGAGCGGCCGCGAGGCGGGGATCCGCCAGATGGAGGAATCCCTGCGCCGGTTGCGAGTCGGGACGGTCGATCTGATGCAGGTGCACAACCTGGTCGACTGGCGCACTCACCTCGCGACCCTCCGGCGCTGGAAAGAGCAGGGCCGGGTCCGCTACATCGGCGTGACGCACTACAGCGAGAGCGCTTATGGAGAACTCGAGCGCGTGCTGCGCGCCGAGGAGCTGGATTTCTTGCAGGTCAACTACTCGGTCGCCGAACGCGCCGCCGAGCGCCGTTTGCTCCCTCTTGCCGTGGATCGCGCCGTGGCGGTGCTGGTCAACCGCCCTTTCGCCCAGGCGGCCCTGTTCGACCGCGTGCGCGGAGTGCCGCTGCCCCCCTGGACGGCCGAGTACGGTTGCAGGACCTGGGCGCAGCTGTTTCTCAAGTTCGTGGTCTCCCACCCCGCGGTCACCTGCGCCATCCCGGCGACTCGAAGAAGCGATCACCTGCTCGAGAACCTGCGCGCCGGGACACCGCCGCTCCCGGATGCACGCGGGCGTAACCGCATCGCCCGCGCTCTCGCGGAACTTTGATCGGCCGCCTGCCGCGCCGCTCCCGGCCCCCGGGACCGGGCCGCCGTCCGGGACCGGCGCGTCGCGTCACGAATGGAGCGGGAGATTGCGGGGGATCCAGAAGGTGAAGGTGGAGCCCTGCCCCGGATGGCTTTGCACGCGAATCTCTCCCTGCATGAGGTCGAGGTATTTTTTCACGATGCTCAGACCGAGGCCGACGCCGTTGAAATCGCCCGTGTGCGCCTCCTTGATCTGCTCGAACTCGTTGAAGATGCGGCCTAGGTCCTCCTCGCCGATGCCGATTCCGGTATCCGCCACCGCGAACTGCACCCGGTCCGTGCCGTCGAGATGCCGCACCTGAACCTCCACCCGCCCTGCCGGAGTGAACTTGAAGGCGTTACCGATCAGATTTTGCAATATCTCTTCCAGCTTGAGAGCGTCGGAGACGACCGGCGGGATATCCGCGTCGACGTCCCACAACACCTCGAGCCGCTTGTCCCGGTTGATCTGCTCGACATAGGTGCGCGCGTGGGCGATGACCTCCCTGACGTCGAAGGTCGAAACGTCCAGCGTCATTTTTTTCGCCTCGATCCGGGACAGGGTGAGCAGATCGTTGATCATCTTCAGCAGCACCCTGGCGTTGCGCGACACTTTCTGCAGAGCATCCTTCTGCTCCGCGTTGATCTCGCCGAAAAAGCCGTCTCGCGTCAGGTCGGTGCTCCCGATGATGATGTTGAGCGGCGTGCGCAGCTCGTGCGACATCGCGGCGATGAACTCCGACTTGGCGCGGGTCGCCTCCGTGAGCTCCCGGTTCGCCTGGAGGAGCTCGGAGCTCTTGCGGTTGACCTCGGCGAACAGCTCGGCATTCTCCACCGCGACGCCGATCACCTGGGCGATGGATTCGATCAGCCGCACCTCGTCCTCCGGAAACCGCCGTTTGGAGCGGTTGGCGACGTGCAGCGTCCCGATGGTTCGCTCCTTGGTCGAGATCGGGAACGCCGCCGCCGTCTCGAAACCCAGCGAGACGACCTTCCCGGCCCGCGACAGCTCGTGGTAGTGCTGGTCGCCTTTGATATCCTCGAAAATCATCGGCCGCCCGCGCCTGATCACCTCGCCGCTGATGCCGATGCTCACCGGTCGCACCGCCAGCTCGGCCGCCATGGAATCGCTCAGACCCTTGTGCGCCCGCAGGTGCAACTGCCCGTCCGCCGCCCCCAGCCGATAGATCCATACGGCGTCGAAACCCAGGCGCGTGGCGATGTTGGTCACGGCCTCGTCGAAGACGACGTTGAGGTCGAGAGAGCGGCTCAACGCTCCGCCGATGCCGTTCAGCAGCGCCAGATGCTGCGATCGTTTCTCGGCTTCCCGGAACAGCCGGACCTTCTCGACGGCGACGCCCAGATGCTCGGTCATGGAGGTAAGCATCCTCACCTCGTCGTCGCCGAGCTTGCGAGGCGCCGCTCCGGTGAAGGTGATCACCCCGACGACCCGAGTCCGGGTCTTGATCGGGAAGACCGCGAAAAACCGGTGCCGCAGGACGTGGGCGGTTCGGCTGGTGCTGAGCGCCTGATAGCGCGGATCCGTCTCGACGTCCTCGAAAATCAGCGGCTCGGCGGTGGCCCCGACCCTGCCGACGATCCCCTGCCCGCGGCTGAACCGCCGTACTCCCCGCGACGCTTCCGGCTTTTGTTCGAAAGAGGCCTGCAGCTCGAGGTACTGGTTGCTCTCGTCGAAGAGGAAGATGCGCGTCGATTCGAAGCGGAACATCTCGGTGATCTTGGCGATGACCGCGTCGAGGATGCTCGGCAGCTCGAGCGTCTGATTGACCGCCGTGGTCACCTCGTACAGCGCGGCGAGCTCCCGCGTCCGCAGCTCCACGTTGCGCTCGAGGGACGAGTACGAGTTCTTCAGCTCCAGCGCCATCTTGTTGAACTCGTCCGCCAGCTCCTCGATCTCGTCGCCGCTCTTCACGTCGACCCGGTAATCGAGGTCGCCCGCCGCGATCCTCTGCGCTCCGCCGTGCAGGGTGCGGATCGGGTTGGTGATTCGGTTGCTGACCCACACGATCACGAGCGCGCCGACGCCGAGCCCCACGGCCACCAGCAGCGCCGCGTATTGCGCCATGGTGGTGATCTCGGCGAGCGCGGTCTCGAAGGGCTCCGCCAGGACCACCGCCCATCCCAGACTTTTCACCGGCGCGTACGTGCTCAGAACGCTTTCACCCGTGATGCCGCGGCCCAGCTTTGCGGGATGCTCGTCGCGTGAAAACGGGCTGTTCAGGAACTCCAGGACCTCGGGGACGTGCGCGAGATTGAGCCGCCTGAGCACGAGCGATGAATCGGGGTGCGCGATCAGGTTCCCTTTCCGGTCGACCAGGTAGGCGTAGCCGGCGCCGCCGAACCGGATGTTGCGCACCACGTCCCACAGCGCCTTGAGGTTCGTCTCCGCGACGACGACCCCGATGATCTCGCGCGGGCTCAGCCGGATGGGCACCGCCAGGGTCACGTAAGGCTCGGCCCGGTCCGACGTGTAGACCGGGCTGACGTAGGTCTCGCCGGAAAACGCCTGGTCGAATTCCTCGGCGCGGCTGCGGTCGCGCAGCTCGCCCGGCAGGTTCAGGCGCGTTTCCGAAACCTTCAGGATCTCCCTGCCGCTCCCGTCCACAATCGCCAGCTCCTTGAACGCAGGATCGTTCTTCAACAACAAGAGCGCGAGCATCTTCTGCCGCTCGCTGGCGGGCCCGTGGAGGCTCGCCGAGGCGGCGAAATCGACGAGCCGCGTGAGCTTTCCGTCCATGAACTCCTCGATCTCGAAGGCCACCCGTGCGGCCAGCTCCGCCTGAAGCTCGCCGCTGCCCTTGAGGATCAAGCGCCGCGTATAATAGGAGCCGGCGATGGTATTGACGACCAGGGTTACCCCGAGCAGGCCGAGCCCCAGGAAAAGCAGGCGCCGCCGGAGGGCGCCCTGGAAAAACGGAAGTGCCGGCCGGGATGGCCCGGCGGACGTCGCCGCGATCATTCGATCACTTCATCCGCCCTCAGAAGAATCTCCCGCGGAACCGTCAGCCCGATGGCTTTGGCCGCCTTGAGGTTGAGCGCCAGATGAAATTTCATCGGCTGCTCGATCGGAAGATCCGAGGGTTTTGCTCCTTTGAGGATCTTGTGGGCGATCCCCGCTCCCTGTTCGCCCAGCGCGAAGTAGTTGGCTCCATAGGTCGCCAGACAGCCTCTTCTCACGTTTGCCAGCAGGGAAGTCATCAGCGGGAGCTTCTCCCGGTAGGACTGCTCCACGATGATCTCGATCGCTTCGGTCACCATGACGTCGGGCGGCGTGAAGATCGCGTCGAACTTCCGGCGCGTCACCGTCGGCGCCTGCAGCCCGATCTCGCTCCGGCTGGTCACCGGAATGTCGAAGAGAAGGAAGCCGAGCTTCCTGGCCGCCTCGCGAACCTCCGCCGTGCTCGACTGGTGATTGACCCCCCGGGGGTTGGTGAAATTGGCGACGCGCTTCGCTCCCGGCACCAGGTCTCTGAGCAGCTCGAAGCGCTTGCCGGTGATCTCCAGCGTCCCGGAGCTGATGCCGGCGAGATTGGTGCCGGAACCGGCGAAGCTCTTGACCAGCTTTTGCGGGTTGCCCGCGCTGAGGAAGATCACCGGGATGTGCGTGCCGGCGGTCGCCTTGGCGACGGCCACGGTCGAGGTCGTCGACGAGGTGAGGATCATGTCGACCTTTTCCTCCACCAGCCGCCGGGCCACTTCGTGAACCACCCCCTCGCCGCCCCGGGCCGCCCGCAGCTCATAAACCACCTCCCGGCCTTCGCGGTACCCGAGCTCTTCCATTCTTTTCTTAAACCCGCTGAACGCGTCGTTGAACTGATCGGACGTGCTGACCGACACGATACGAACCGTCTTTTGAGCGGCCGCCGGGACCGCCTGCAGAAGCAGCAGCCCGGAGAGCGCAACGATGTGGAACTTCACGGCTTTCCCCTCCTTACGTCGAAACGTGGCGGCGAGCCGACCCCGCCGCGCTTACCCGGCCGGTTTTGCTTCCCCGTGCTGCCCGAGCCCGGTCTTTTTCCCGTGGTCCGACGACAGCAGGCTGACGATGTCGTTGCGGCTGAAGCGCCACCCGCCGCCGAACTTTCTACCCGGGATCACGCCCTGCCGGACCAGTTTGTAGACCGTGCGCGGGTGGATCTGCAGCAGCTTGGCCACCTGCGACGCAGTCAATATATCGTCCATAAAAAGCACCTCCTAAGCGTTTGGCGCTCGCGCATGGCAGAAAACGTGCCAGAGAGCCCGGAGGCGGAAACGACCCAATCCGGGAGCTATCGGGATTATTGGAGCGAACCGGGAAGCGAGGGCAGTGGGCCGGGGTTTACCGAAAAGTAGCGAATCAGCCGCCCGCTGACCAAAATTGTCACGCCCGGCATCGGTTTTCACAAAGCCCGGTCGCTGGCCAGCGCGGGCGGGATTGAAGACGGAGATCGGGCGATTTTCCGGGGGGTGACCTCAAGCCGTCCGCGAAAGGGTCAGGCCATCAACCGGCGGGCCGCTTCGTCGAGCATCGCGATGCCGCGGAGCTCTCGATCGAAGAGCGGGAGCACCGCGCGCACCTCGCCGTCGAACTTCCGCCAGATGGTTGCGAGGTAGTCTTCCTGCATCTGGACGCGATTGAGGACGAACTCAGGAACGTCGTCGCCGAGGGCGCTGCGGTCGAGCAGCATGTTGACGATCACGCCGCCGACCGGGATCCCGAAATCCCGAAACCATCCGATAAACCTGGAGATCACGGCGATCGGCAGCGCCTCGGCGAGCGTGACGAAGAAGAACGCGGTCTTCTGCGGATCGGCGAGACGCTCCCGCGCCTGCGCCATCCGGTCGCGGAACCGCAGCAGATAGCTCATGAGCGGATCTTCTTCCTTCTTCTTGCTGAACGACAGCATCTCGCGCAGCGTGCGAGCCTCCTCCCTCGACTTCAGCATCTTGTCGACCCAGAGCGAGTAGACCTTCGACATGCCGAGGAGTCGGCGCGCGTTGGCGGTGGGCGCGGTGTCGAAGACGTAGACGTCGTAGTCGTCCTTCAGCATCAGGTCCACCATGTTCTCGAACATGGCGGATTCCTCGAAGGCGGGGTTCATCGTCGCGGATTCCACGAACTCGTCCGCCTTGACGCTGATGTCGGCGAACTTGAGGAACCACTGGATCTTTTCCCGGATCTCCTTTTTCGACCGCTCGATGGTCTCCCGGGTGTCGATCTCGTAGGCCCAGAAGTTGTCCGCCACCGCGGTGGGGGCACCGAAGACGGGCCGGTCGAGCAGCCCGGACAGGCTGTGGACGGGATTGGTCGAGGCGAGCAGCGTCCGCCTCCCCTGCCGCGCGAGCCAGAGCGCCGCCGACCCGGCGAGCGAGGTCTTGCCGACGCCGCCCTTGCCTCCGAAAAACACGTACTTGAGCCCGGGGTGGGCGCGGACGTAGTCGGACATCGATACCGTGATCGGATTCACTTCCCCGCCTCGAAAAGCCGCTCCGCCAGCCGCTCGATCATCGGCAGTCCCGCGATGTCCCGTTCCATCTCGGGAACGTAGGCGAGAATCTGCTTCCCCAGGGTCGAGCGGATCTCTCCGAGATACTTTTCCTGCAGCTCGATGCGGTTCCTGAGATAGGCGGGAATCTTCCCGTCACGCAGATGGGGAGGTAGAACGCGGTTCACGATGTATCCGGCGATCGGCACGTCGAAGCGCGCGAACAGCTCCGCGGCCTTGCGCGTGTCCAGGATGATCATCTCCTCGGGCACCAGCACGAAGAAGAACGCGGTCCGCTCCCGGTCCGTGAGGATGCTCGACGAGACGTTGATCCGCCCTTTGATATAGCGGAGCTCGGCGAGAACCCGATCCTCCTCGGAGGTTTCCTGGCGCCGAAGCGTCGCGGCCACCCGGTCGTACTCGCCCATCTCCTCCCGTAGCTTGGTGATCTTGTTGATCCACTCGTCGTAGACCTTCGCCATCGAGAGGTAATAGAGCGCGTGTCCCAGGGGAACGAGATCGTAGATGTAGTAGTCGTAATCGCCCTCAACGATGATGTCGACCACCGCGTCGAAAATCGCGCTCTCCTCCATCGCCGGCTCCGCCGACGCCGACGCGATGTAGCTGTCGATCTCTTCGGGCACCCGCTCGAAGCCGTACATGTCGAGGATCTTCTGCCGGATCTCGTCCTGATAGGCCTGGATGCGCTTGTCGGCGTCGACCTCCTGCGCCCAGAGGTTCTCCATGATCCGCACCGGGCCCTGGCCGAAGATGTCCCGCTGAAAGATGTCCGAGAGGCTCGCCTGCGGATCCACCGAGAACACGAGCACCCGTTTGCCCTGGCGCGCCAGCCAGTAGGCGCATGCGGCCGACAGCGTGGTCTTCCCCAACCCGCCTTTTCCGCCGAACATGATGTAGCGGCGCTCGGGATGGCGCGTGAACAGGTCGCGAAGGGACATAAACGCCGCTATCCGAGGGTGTCGGTGATGTCCCGCTCCCTGAGCATGCGCCGCTTCCAGGTGCTGATCTGCGGCGTCACGTACGGAAGCAAGCGCAGCGAATAATAGGGCGGGAGGATCGGCACGCCGAGCAGATCCCCCATGGTGATGAGGATGAAGAGATGTTCCATGCTCGCCCGGCTGCGCACCGCATGCCGGGTCATCTCGTGCGAGGACATTCCGTAAACGATGTCCTTGAGCGCCTGAAAAAAACCGCCCTTCTTCTCGTGCTCGGGCATTCCGCCTCCCTCCGCCGTCCTAAACGCCGTGTAGATCGTATTCGTCCCGCTCCCAGAACTCCGTCGGGCGCGCCATCTGCCGCTTCCAGACGGCGATCCTCGGGACGATGTAGGGCAGCAGGCGCAGCGAATAGACCGGTGGCACCACCGGCAGGCCGATCCAGTCTCCCACGGTGAGAACGAAGAACACGGATTCCGCGTCGTGCTTCATGCGCAGCGCGTGCCGCGCGAACTCGTAGCCGCAAAGGCCGTACACGAAATCCTTGAGCCCCCGCCAGCGCTCCGCGTCCTTCCGTTTTCCGTCCGCCATCGGCGCTCTCCGCCTCACGACCTCGCCGCCACGGGTTCGGCCGAAGGCGCCGGCCTCTTGAAGTGGCGCACGAAGGCTCTGGCGCCGTCCAAGCCGATCAGCAGCGCCGCCGCTATCAGCAACACGGCCACCACGATCATCAGGCCCGACCCGACGGCCGGCAACGCCCGCCCCGCCTCCATGTTCGGCCGGTAGACGTTGAAATAGAGGTTGTACGCCGTCACCCCGATCGAGGCGACCGTGGTCACGTACATCGCGATCATCGGCAGCCCGGCGTACAGCCATTGCTTGCCGACCGAAACCAGCCATACGGTCACGAGCAGGAGCGAGAGCGCCGCCATCAGCTGATTGGCCGCACCGAAGAGCTGCCATAGGTAGATCCAGGTCCCCGTCAGCACGAGCACGATGGCGAGCGCGATCGACAGCAGCGAGGCGACGTGCTGGTTGCGCAGCGGCGGCAGGATCTCCCCGAGCCACTCCGTGAGCGTCACGCGCATCACCCGGAACAGGAGCTGCGTCACCACCAGCACGATGACGATGAAGGCCGCAAAGGCGAGCGAGACCGCGTAATCGCGCGGCACGCCCCAGACGCTGATGAACCCCCCGAGCCCGTCGGCGAAAGCGGCGTCCGGCGACCCCTTGGAGCCCACCGATACGGCGAGGAGCGCCAGCAGACCCAGGAGAAACTCGGCCAGCATAGAGCCGGCGCCCACCGGGAGCATGTCCGCCTCGTTCTCGATCTGCCGCGCCGTGCCGACCGTGCCGAACAGAGCATGCCACCCCGAGATCGCGCCGCAAGCGATCGTCACGAACAGCATCGGCCAGAGCGGCATCACGCCGGCGGGTCCCAGCTGCGGGCTCCAGCCCTTGAACGCGGGAATGGCAAAGTAGGCGGCCTCCGGCCGGGTGAAGGTCCCCACGGCGGCGCCGCCGAGCCCGAGCAGCATCGCCATCGCCGTGATCCAGAAGCCCACGTACACGACCGGCTGCGCCAGCCGCCAGATGGGCAGGATCGATCCGGCATAGCAGAAGGCGGAGATCGCGAGGGCCCAGAACAGCAGGCTCGGCTTGATGGCGGCCTCCCCTCCCTTGAAACCGGCCCGCATCGGATCGAAGTAGGTCACCAGGGGCGCCCCGCCGGTAAGCGCGTTGAGTCCTTCGTTCAGACCTCGAAACGCCCCCTCGCTGTACTGGCCGGTCAGGATCGCCAGCAGCGTCACCCCCACCGTCACGAGCGTCGCGGGCAACAAGCCCACCCTCCAGCGGTAGAGCATCTGCCCCAGCAACAGCCCCATCGCCACGAGCAGGATCATTCCGAGATGCGTGCGCGGCTGCGACTCCATGACCGCCGCCATGATCCCGACGAAAGCCCCCGCCACCAGCAGCAGATAGAAAAAGATGAACAGGAAAAGCACCGTGCGCGTGCGCGGCGAGATCAGCCGATGGGCCACGGCGGAGAGGCTGTGGCCTTCGTTGCGGACCGAGAGCACGATCGCGCTGTAATCGCTCACCCAGCCCATGAACGCCACACCCAGGATCAACCACACCATCGCCGGCAGCCAGCCCCACAGCGTCGCCGCCACGATCGCCCCGACGATCGGCCCCGCCGCCGCGATCGACTTGAAGTGGTACCCGAACAGGATGTTACGGTTGGTCGGCATGAAGTCGACTCCGTCCATGTAGAGGACCGCCGGCGTGGCCCTCTTCGGATCGGAGCGGATCACGTTGCGGTCGATCCGGCGGGCGTACCGGGTATAGGTAAGGTAGACCGTCAGGATCCCCAAAACGACCGCGATCAGCGCATTCATGATCGTTTCCTCGAGCCGCAAACGGCGAACGGGCCGCTAGCGGGGGTCGCGCGTTTTGTCACTCTCCGCGACATGCCAGAGATAGAGCGTGTGGTCCCAACCCGATCGGTCCTTGATGTGCTCCGTCTTCAGCGGCTTCCAGTCCCCCATGTCGAAGTCGTGCGACACCACGCGCGACCCGGGCTTCATCTGCTTCCAGATGTTGGGCCGGATCATCAGGTTCACTTCGGGCAGCAGATACATCGTCAACACCGAGGCCTGCGAAAGGTCGACGGTCCTGATGTCCTGCCGGCGGATCTCGACGAGATGACCGACCCCCGCCTTCCTGATGTTCTCCTGCGACTCCTTGATCCGTTCCGGGTCGATCTCGAAGCCGACCGCTCTCACCCCGTATTTCTTGGCCGCGGTGACCACGATCCTGCCGTCGCCCGACCCGAGATCGTAAACCACGTCGCCCTTCTTGACTCCCGCCAGCTCCAGCATGCGCTCGACGACTTCTTGAGGAGTGGGGACGTAAGGGACGATTTTTCCTTCCTGATCCCCGCTCTGAGCGCGTACCGGCAATGTGGCCGTGAGAGCGAAGCTCCCGGCCAGGAAAAGACCCAGCACCCCGGCGGATACAAGACGGTAAAAGCGGTTCATCTTTGCAGCCTCCTCGCCGCGCTCGGGCGGATCACCGACTCCTTTTCCAGAACTTGCCCAGCCAACTCTCTTCCTCGCGACCGGCCACCTGCTCCAGCTCTCCGGCATCGAGCCAGATGCCGCCGCAGCCCGAGCACTGATCGATCAGGATTTTTTGAAAGCTTCGCTCCTTCAACCGCTCGCCGCATTTCGGACAGCGCATCCGGCCTGGCGGGTCGGCTTCCGCCTTCGTTTGCGCCTGCTTCTGTTTCAGCTTTTCGAGCAGCTCTCGCTCTTTCTTGATGAAGTACTCGTCTTCCTTGGCTTTTTTCCGCTCGTCCCACTTGTCGGCCACGCTTTTCCTCCTCGATACCGTCCTTGCAGTACCGCCCCGCGCACCGCCTCGACCTCCGCTCCCGGGTGATCCGGGCGTCCCACGAGGTCAGCGAGCCCTGGAGAATCAGGGTCGAAGGCGTCTCACGCCGTGAATCCGGTCAGGTACGGAAGCTTCGACGCGGTCTTCCTCACCGCTTCGAGATTGGCGCGCAGCAAAGCCGTCGAATCCCAGGAACCGCTCGTGAGCGCTCTGCGAAAGGTCTCCGGCAGATCAAGCGCGACCCGCTGCTCTCCGAAAAGGACGACCTTGGACTCGAGGTCGACCGTGAACCGCGTTTGCGGGTTCCGCTCCGCCGCCGCCATCATCCGCTCGATCTCGTCGTGCGACACGGTCACGGTAGGCACGCCGATCATCGTGCAGTTGCCCGCAAAAATCGCGGCGAACGACTCCCCGACGATCGCCTGGATGCCGAACCGATGCAGGGCCTGCGGCGCGTGCTCGCGCGACGAGCCGCAGCCGAAGTTCTTGTTCACCAGCAGGATCGAGGCGCCCTTGTGCCGGGGATCGTTGAACGGGTGAGGCTTGGGACGTCCGTCGGCGTCGAAACGCTCGTCGAAGAACGGGTACTCGCCCATCCGCGCGAACGTCACTTCCTTGAGATACCGGGCCGGAATGATCCGGTCGGTGTCGATGTCGTTGCCCCGCACCGCGACGGCCGTCCCCTCGATCCGCGTGACCTTGACGATGCCGCTCATTCCTCCGGCCTCTCTAGACATAATCCCGGACGTCAACCACTTTGCCGTTCAACGCCGCCGCCGCCACCATCGCCGGGCTCATGAGCAAGGTGCGCCCGCCGGGACTTCCCTGGCGACCGATGAAGTTGCGGTTGGACGACGACGCGCAGACCTCGCGGCCGTTCAGCCGGTCGGGGTTCATCGCCAGGCACATCGAGCAACCCGCCTCGCGCCATTCGAAGCCAGCCTCGCGAAAGATCTCGTGCAGCCCCTCCTGCTCCGCCAGCTTCTTGACCTCCGCCGATCCAGGAACTACCAGCGCCCGAACACCTGGTTTGACCTTTCGCCCGCGGGCGACGCGCGCGGCGGCGCGCAGGTCCGCCAACCGGGAATTGGTGCACGAGCCGATGAAAGCCACGTCGATCGGCGTCCCCAGGATCGCGGTTCCCGGCCGCCATCCCATATGCTCGTAGGCCTTCCGCGCCCCGTCGGGATCCGCCAACGATTCCGGCTCCGGAAGCTTCTCCGAGATCCCCACCGCCTGCCCGGGATTGATCCCCCACGTCACGGTCGGCTCGATCTCCGCTCCGGCAAAGGTCACGACGTCGTCGTAATGCGCATCGGGGTCGGAAGCGATCGACTGCCAGTAGCGCACCGCCCTCACGAACGCCTCGCCCGTGGGGACGTAGCGCCGCCCCTTGAGGAAATCAAAGGTCGTTTGATCGGGGTTGACGTAGCCCACCAGCGCTCCGCCCTCGATGCTCATGTTGCACACGGTCATCCGCTCTTCCATCGTCATGCGGTCGATCACCTCGCCGCCGTACTCGTAGGCGAAGCCCTTGCCGCCGCTTACCCCCAGGCGGCGAATGATGTTGAGGATCACGTCCTTGGCGTAAACGCCGTGTCCCAGCGACCCGGTGACGTTGATGCGGCGCACCTTGAGCCGGTCCATCGCCAGCGTTTGCGTCGCCAGCACGTCGCGCACCTGGCTCGTGCCGATGCCGAACGCCAGCGTTCCGAAGGCGCCATGGGTGCTCGTGTGGCTGTCGCCGCAGGCGAGCGTCATTCCGGGTTGCGTGAGCCCCAGCTGGGGACCGATGACGTGGACGATTCCCTGGTGCGGGCTGTCGAGGCCGAAAAATTCGACGCCGAACTCGCGCACGTTCCGCTCCAGGGCCCGCGTGAGCTCTTCGGCCTCGGCGTCGGCGAAGGGGCGGCGCCGGACGTCGGTCGGAACGATGTGGTCGACGGTGGCGAAGGTCCGCTCGGGAAACGCCACGTCCATCCCTCGTTCCCGGAGCATGTCGAACGCCGGCGCGGTCGTGATCTCGTGAATCAGATGAAGACCGATGAAGAGCTGCGTCTGCCCGGTGGGCAGAATGCCGACGGTGTGCGATTCCCAGATCTTGTCGTAGAGCGTCTTGCCCGAGCTGTCCGCCATCGAAGAAACTCCCAGCGGGATCATATCGGCCCGCACCCGCAACTTCAAGAGGCGTCCGGGCCGGAACCCTCTCCAAATCGCACGCTTACGCGCCCCCCGGCGCCCCGGCGCGAGCCCGCCCTCACAGGCACTCGGCCATCACCCAGCGGGCGATTTCGTCCCGGCGCGCGAACCAGACGCCGGGAAAGCTCTTGGCGTACTGGATCGCCTCGTCGTAGACCTTCCCGGTGGCCGGAAACGCCATCTGGCAGTGCATCGCCATCGTCAACATCTTCGGCTCCGTCGCCGATTCTTCGTACAGCAGATCGAACTCGTCTTTGAACGAGTTGAACAGGTCCCGCGCCGTGAGCCCTCGCCGGTACATGCCGGTGTCGTTCAGGCCGCTGATCGCGTTCTTGTAGGGGATCACGAGCATCGTCTTGCCGGCGATCTCGACCGGATAGGGATTGTCGTCGTTCACCGCGTCGCCATGCCAGAGAAATCCCTCGTCGGCCAGAATGGCCAGCGTGCGCTCCGTATGGCGCATCCCGGACGTCAGCCAGCCCGTGATCCGCACGCCCAGGAAGTCCTGAAACATCTTGACGCACGTGCGGATCTCTTCGCGCTCCTCCTCCGGCGAGAGGTGAACGAGCTGAACGTCCTCGGCGTAGGAGTGGCCGACAATCTCGTGGCCTCGCTCGTGAACCGCCTTGACCGCCTCCGGGTAGCGCAGGACGCAAAGCGCGTTGACGTTGAACGAAGCCTTGACTCCATGCTTGTCCAGGATACGCAAGATGCGCCAGACGCCGGTTCGACCGCCGTAGTCATTTTCGCTCGCCGTGCGGCAGTCGTACGGCGACTTGACGTCGTCTTCCTTGATGGGATTGGATCCCCCGACGTGCCGCGTCCGGCGGTGTTTCGGATCGGGGGTCTCCGTCCACGCCTCCAGGTTGCCCGCGAGAGCGACCGCCATCCGCGCGCCGTTCGGCCAGCGGATCTTGAGCTTTCTCGCCTTGGAGTAGATGTCGTAAAAATTGTCGTGCGCCGGTATCATCTCGCCTGCCCTCCTGTCGTTGCATCGTCGCGTTCGGGGAGGGATGGAGCGCCCGCCCCTTTCCGCGGTCCGGCCCGGTTCAGTAACGGACGCTGGTCAGGAACAGACCATGCGCCGGCGCCGTCCGCCCCGCCTTCCTCCTGTCGCGCGCCTCCAGCAGCCGAACGAATTCCGCCGGCGTGCGTTCTCCTCGCCCCACCTCGACAAGGGTGCCCACGATGTTGCGGACCATGTGCCGGAGAAAGGCGGTCGCCTCGACCCTGTAAACCACAACCCCGTCCTCCCGCTCCAGGGAATTGGAGAAGATGCGCCGCACCGCATGCGCCGCCTCGCAGCCCGCCGCCTGGAAGGAAGAGAAATCGTGCTCCCCCTCGAGCGCCGCAATCGCCTCGCGCATCGGCTCGAGGTCGAGCGGGTCGTGCACGTGCCAGGCGTAGCGGCACTCGAAGGGCGACGGCCACGGGCGGTTCCAGATCCGGTAGCGGTACTCGCGGCTCCGGGCGTCGCGCCGGGCGTCGAACGAGTCCGGGACGTGCTCCACCTCGCGAATCACGATGTCGCGCGGGGTGAGGGCGTTCAGGCCCTTCTGCAGCTTGCCGAGATCGGGATTGCGGTCGGTTACGAAATTGGCGACCTGACCGAGCGCGTGCACGCCCGCGTCGGTCCGCCCCGCGGCCGTGACCCGCGCCGGGGCCCCGAGGAAGGTCGCGACGGCCTTCTCCACGACCGCCTGGACGCTGACTCCATTGGGTTGCAATTGCCAGCCGTGGTAGTTGGTCCCGTCGTACTCCAGCGTCAACTTGATGTTCACGGCGCCGCCGGCCGCCCCGCCGGAAAATCTAGAGGTAGTCGCGAATCAGGATCTCGGCGATCTGAACGGCGTTCAACGCCGCCCCCTTGCGCAGGTTGTCGGCGACGATCCACAGATTGATGCCGTTGGGAACCGAATTGTCCTCGCGGATCCGCCCGACGAAGGTCGCGTCCTTGCCGGTCGCGTCGATCGGCATCGGGTAAACGCTCCGATCGGGCTCGTCGCAGACGATGATCCCCGGAGCCTCCCGCAGCAGCGCGCGCACGTCGCCGGCGGTGAGCTTCCTTTCGGTCTCCACGTTGACCGACTCCGAATGGCCGCAGAACACCGGCACCCGCACCGCCGTGGCGGTCACCGGCAGCGACGGCTCGCCGAGGATCTTCCGGGTCTCGTTGATGAGCTTCATCTCTTCCTTGGTATAGCCGCCGGGGAGAAAGACGTCGATCTGCGGAATGCAGTTGAAGGCGATCTGGTGGGGAAACTTCTCCTTGGTCAGCTCCCGTCCGTTGTAGAGCGCCGTGACCTGTCCGCTCAGCTCCTCCATCGCCCTGCGGCCCGCGCCCGAGACCGACTGATAGGTCGACACCACGACCCTCTTGATCCGCGCCGCCTCGTGAATCGGCTTGAGCGCGACGACCATCTGGATCGTCGAGCAATTCGGGTTGGCGATAATGCCACGGGCCCTGTAGCGGGCGATCTCGGCCGCGTTCACCTCAGGCACCACCAGCGGAATGTCGGGCTCCATCCTGAAGAAAGCGGTGTTGTCGATGACCACGCTGCCCGCCGCCACCGCCGCGGGCGCGAACCTGGCGCTCACGCTGCCGCCGGCCGAGAACAGGGCGATGTCGATCCCCTCGAAGGAGCTCTCCTGCAGGACCTCCACCGTCACCTTGCTCCCGCCGAACTCGAGCTTCTGCCCGGCCGACCGCTCCGAGGCCAGCAGGCGCAAACGCCCCACCGGGAACTGACGCTCCTCGAGGACCTCGCGCATCTGCTCGCCCACGGCCCCCGTCGCCCCCACCACCGCCACGTTGTAGCTTTGCTTCTTCACGCCTCTATCCTTCGAGCCGCGCGATGCGCTCCCGCACCAGGCGGCCCATCTCCCGGCAGCCGACCGGCCGGCAGTCCTTTTCCTGGATGTCCAGGGTCCGATAGCCCGCGTCGAGCACCGCCTCCACGGCGCGCTCGACTCGCTCGGCCGCCTGGGTCTGGCCGAGAGAGTGGCGCAACATGAGGGCTACCGACAGGATCGTCGCCAGCGGATTCGCCTTGTCCTGGCCGGCGATGTCCGGTGCGGTCCCGTGCACCGGCTCGTACATTCCGACGCTGCCTCCGACACTGGCCGACGGCAGCATGCCGATCGAGCCGGTGAGCATCGCCGCCTCGTCGCTCAGAATATCCCCGAACATGTTGGTCGTCACCAGCACGTCGAACTGTCGCGGGTCGCGAATCAGCTGCATCGCGCAATTGTCCACCAGCATGTGCTCGAGCCGCACGTCGCCGTAACCGCCCTCCGCGTGAACGCGCGTCACGACCTTGCGCCACAACTCGGTCGCCTCGAGAACGTTCGCCTTGTCGACCGAGGTCACCTTGCCGCGCCGCTTCCGCGCGGCCTCGAAAGCCACCCGCGCGATCCTCTCGATCTCCGGAGTCGTGTAGACCTCTGTGTTCACGCCGCGCTCAGTGCCGTCCGGCAGGCGGGTGATCCCCTTGGGCTGCCCGAAATAGATTCCTCCGGTGAGCTCGCGCACCACCAGAAGATCGGTTCCTTCGACGACCTCACGCTTCAACGTCGACGCCGCCGCCAGGGCGGAAAAGAGCTTCACCGGCCGCAGATTGGCGAACAGGCCGAGCTCCTGGCGCAGGGCCAGCAGCGCCCGTTCGGGGCGCACGGAGTAGTCCAGGCCGTCCCACTTGGGCCCTCCCATGGCGCCCAGCAGGACCGCGTCGCTCTGCTTCGCCAGCCGCAGCACGGAATCCGTGAGCGGCTTGCCGAAGGCGTCGATCGAGGCCCCGCCCACGATCCCCTCCTCCAGCGAAACGGTGAAGCCGTAGAGATCGGCCGTCTGCCTGAGCACTTCGGTCCCCTCGCGCATGACCTCGGGGCCGATGCCGTCTCCGGGCAGCACCGCGATCTTGTAGTTCATGGTCCCTCTCTCTCCACCAGCTGCCGGTAGCGCCGTCGGCCCTCCAGCTTGTTGAGCGCGTTGATGTACGCCAGGGCGCTGGCCATGATGATGTCGGTGTGGGCCCCCTGCCCGGAGACCCGCATCCCGTCGTCCTCGATGATGCAGGAAACCCCTCCCTGGGCGTCGGCTCCCCCGGTAATCGCGTTGACGCTGTAGCGCACCAGCTGCGAGTTCGAGCCGGTGATCTTGGCGATCGCCTTGTAGCAGGCGTCCACCAGGCCGTCGCCGGAAGCGTAGTCCATGCGCTCCTCGCCGGCGACGCGCAGCTTCACGGTCGCCGACGGCACGCCGTCGGAGCTGGAGTGGACGTTCAGGTACAAGAGCTCGTAACGGTCAGGCTGCCCGGGAACCCGCAGGATCTCCTCGGCGATGATCGCCTCGATGTCCTCGTCGTAGACGTGCTTCTTCTTGTCGGCGAGCTGCTTGAACCGCACGAACGCCCGGTTCATGTCGTCCTTGCTCAGGTGAAACCCCAGGTGCTTCAGCCGCTCGTCGAAGGCATGCCGTCCGGAATGCTTGCCCATCACCAGACGGTTACCGGGAATGCCGATCGACTCGGGCGTCATGATCTCGTAGGTCTGCTTGTGCTTCAGCACCCCGTCCTGATGGATGCCGGCCTCGTGCGCGAAAGCGTTGTCGCCCACGATGGGCTTGTTGATGGGAATCGGGATTCCGGTCACCTGCGAGACCAGCCGCGACGTCGGATAGATCTGCTCGGTGACGATCCTCGTATCGACGTTGAGGTAGTTCTTCCGCGTCCTCAGCGCCATCACCACTTCCTCCAGGGAAGTGTTGCCGGCGCGCTCCCCGATCCCGTTGATCGTGCATTCGACCTGCCGGGCTCCGGCAGCGACCGCCGCGAGCGAGTTGGCAACGGCCAGGCCGAGATCGTTGTGGCAGTGCGCGCTCCACGTCACCCGTTCCGCCCCCGCCGTCCGCTCGATCAGGTTGCCCACCAGAGCGCCGAATTCCGCCGGGATCGCGTAGCCCGTGGTGTCGGGGACGTTGATCGTGCTTGCGCCCGCGCGGATCACCTCCCGGAACACCTGAATCAGGAACTCGAGATCGCTGCGCGACGCGTCCTCGGCCGAAAATTCGATGTAGTCGAGGTGCTGCCTGGCGTAGCTCACCGCCTTCACCGCCGCTTCGAGCACCTGCTCCCGCGTCATCCGGAGCTTGTGCTTGAGATGGATGTCGGAGGTGGCGATGAAGACGTGGATGCCGGGAACCCTGGCGTGCTCGACCGACTGGAGCGCGCGCTGGATGTCGCCCTCCTGGGCCCGAGCCAGGCTCAGTATCCGCGGCCGCTTGACCTCCCTGCAAATCCTCTGGATCGCCTCGAAGTCTCCCTCCGAGGAAGCGGCGAACCCCGCCTCGATCACGTCGACGCCCAGCTTCTCGAGCTGGCGCGCGATCACCAGCTTCTGCTCCACCGTCATGCTGGCGCCCGGCGACTGCTCGCCGTCGCGCAGCGTCGTATCGAAGATCCTTACGTAGTCGTTGCCTCCCGTCTCAGGTGCCATGATCGGGTCCTCCATTGAATCGTATCCCTTGTCTCAAAAATAAAAACTCCCGCGGCCGGGCCAACGGGAGTCTTTGCATGATTCGCGAGACGGGGAGTTAAGGCATCGCACCTGCCGTTTCCCCTCTCTTTTCCCGTCGACGCCTGAAGGCCGTCCAACACCATAAGAGAGGACCGGATAACATATATAACAAGAAGGTCGTGAAATACATGACCTGGGGCAACTCGAAGAACAGTATAATCAAGAAAACCCCGGAAACCAACATCCAGATGGGAAACCGCTTCTGAAGATGCGCCTGCTTCAGGCTGAAGAAATGGAGGTTGCTCACCATCAGCGCCGCCAGAACGTAGATCGTGACCAGGAGGATCGGCGCCTTGCCCGGCGCCCCCTCCCCGCCGAGAAAGTAGTACATCACCACGGTCGCGCCCACCATCTCGGCCGCCGCAGGGATCGGCAAGCCGACGAAATGGCTCTTTTCCACCCCGCGGGCCTGGACATTGAAGCGCGACAGGCGAAGCGCCCCGCAGACCACGTAAAGGCAGGCCCCGAACCAGCCCAGCGCGCCCCACGGCACCAGAGCCCAGAAATAAAAAAGCACCGCCGGGGCGACCCCGAAAGAAACCAGGTCGGCGAGCGAGTCGAACTCGATGCCGAACTGGCTGGAAGTCTTCGTCATGCGGGCCGCCAGCCCGTCCACCCCGTCGAGCAGGTGCGCCGCGATCATGTACAGCGTTGCCTGCAGATACTCGCCCTTGAACGTGGCGAGAATCGAGAAAAAGCCGCAGATCAGGTTGCCCGCGGTGAACAGGTTCGGGATCAGATAAACACCGCGCTTGAGCTTCTCGGCCGGCATCCTCTGCTTGAGAGGAACCCGCGGCCGGGGCCGGCGCTGCAGCAGCCGTACCTTGCCCGTCGGAATCGGCTCGCCGCCGGGCGTGTTCATACGAACCTCCCGATGATTGTTTCTCCGCCTTTTACCCGCGCGCCCTCAGCGACCTCGACCGCGGAGCCGCGGGGCAGATAGAGATCGGTGCGCGAGCCGAACATGATCAGGCCGAACCGTTCACCGCGCTCGAGCGTGTCGCCCGGCCGCACCCGGCACACGATCCGCCGGGCCACCAGCCCGGCGACCTGCACCACCCCGACCTTCCGTCCCGAGCGGCTGACGACCGTCATCGCGTTCTGCTCGTTCTCCTCCACCGCGCTGTCCCGGTAGGCGGCGAGAAATTTCCCGGGCCTGTAGCGCACCTCTTCAACCGTCCCGGCTACCGGCATCCGGTTCACGTGCACGTCCAGAGGCGACATAAAAATGCTCACCCGCCGCCCGGCCTCCTCCAGAAACGGCATCTCACGCACCTCGACCACGCTCACCACCCGGCCGTCCGCCGGCGCCACGATCAGGTCATCGCCCGGCGGCGTCACCCGTTCCGGATCACGAAAAAACCAGGCAAAGAACAGCGCTGCGACGGCCGCGGTTCCGGCGGCGAACGGCCAGCCGGCCCAGGCCGCAACCAGCGCCGCCGCGGCGGCCGCCACGACGAAACGGTAACCTTCCCTGACGATCTTCACAGTCCGCCCCTCGGAGAGCCTGCCGTCTCCGAGGCCGGAGCGATCAGTTCCTGCTCTTGTCAACCAGCCGATTCTGCGCGAGCCAGGGCATCATGGCGCGCAGCTTCTCGCCCACCTTTTCGAGCGGGTGGTTGGCTGCTTCCTTTCTCAGCTCGGAAAAATGCGGCATGCCCGCCTTGTATTCGTTGATCCACTCCTCGGCGAACCTGCCCGACTGGATGTCGGCCAGCAGCTCCTTCATGGCCTTTCGCACCTCGGGTCCGATCACGCGCTTGCCCCGGGTAAGATCCCCGTATTCGGCCGTATTGCTGATCGAGTACCGCATGTTCGTCAGGCCGCCCTCGTAGATCAGGTCGACGATCAGCTTCACCTCGTGGACGCACTCGAAGTAGGCCATCTCGGGCGGATACCCCGCCTCGACGAGGGTCTCGAACCCCGCCTGAATCAACGCGGTGAGCCCGCCGCACAACACCGCCTGTTCGCCGAACAGATCGGTCTCGGTTTCGTCTTTGAAGGTCGTCTCGATCACCGCCGCCCGCGCTCCGCCGATGGCGCTCGCGTAAGCCAGCCCGACCTGCCGGGTGTCCCCGGACGGGTCCTGGTGAACCGCAAGCAGGCACGGGACGCCGCGGCCCTTCTCGTACTCGCTGCGAACGAGATGACCGGGCCCTTTCGGTGCCACCATGAAGACGTTGACTCCCGGTGGGGGAACGATCCGCTTGAAATGGATGTTGAAACCGTGTCCGAACGCCAGGTAGTTACCGGATTTCAGACCGGGTCTGATTTCCTTTTCGAACGCCTCGGCCTGCAGCTCGTCGGGGAGAAGCACCATCACGATATCCGCGCGCGCCGCCGCTTCCGCCGTCTCCGCCACCTTCAATCCGGCATGCTCCGCCTTCTCCCAGGACCGGCTGGACCTTCTCAGGCCGACGACCACGTCGACCCCGGAATCGCGGAGGTTGTTGGCGTGAGCGTGCCCCTGGCTGCCGTACCCCAGCACCGCCACCTTTTTCCCGGCGAGATATTTCAGATCTGCGTCTCTGTCGTAGTAAACCTGCATCTTGCCCTCCCGGTCACATGCTACCACTATGCCCGCAGCCTCCCGGCATGTCAAACCGGGAAGCTTCCTCCAAAGTTGAAGGATTCCGCGGTGCTGGCCGGATTTCTTCAACAATTCCGGCGAGCGCGCCTGGTCTCCGGCGTTGAAGCCCGGAGAGCCCATCTGATATGGTGACTTCGGGCGCGAAGACTCGAGAGGAGGCCTCATGGCGGCACGGCCCATCGGCTCGGGAACCATTTCCTTCGGTCTGGTCTCCATTCCCGTAAGGCTTTACCCCGCGACCTCGTCTCAGGCCGTGAGCTTCCACATGCTGCACGCGAAATGCGGCAGCCGGATCCGACAGCAGCGCTATTGCCCGGTCTGCGAGCAGGTGGTCGAGCGCGAGGAGCTGGTGCGCGGCTATGAATTCGCCAGGGACCAGTACGTCCGCGTCACGGAGGAGGAGCTGAAATCGCTGGAGGGCGAGGCATCGCAAACGATCGAGATCGCCGAGTTCGTGCCCCTTTCCAGGGTCGATCCCGTTTACTTCGAGAAAAGCTACTATCTGGGCCCCGACAAGGGCGGCGAGAAGGCCTACCGCCTGCTCACCGAGGCGATGGCGCGAGCCGGGAAGGTGGCGGTGGCCAAGTTCATCCTGCACGGCAAGGAAAACATCGTGTTGCTCCGCCCTGCCCGGAACGGGCTCATGCTGCACACCATGTACTTCGCCGACGAGGTGCGCGATTTCGGCGAGGTCGAGAAGGGCGATTCGGTCAAGATCAAGGAAGCGGAAGTCGAGCTCGCGTTGCGTCTGATCCACGAGCTCTCCAGCGACGACTTCACCCCGGAGAGATACGAGGACGAATACCGCAAGCGGGTGCTCGACCTCGTGACCAAGAAAGCCGAAGGGCGGGAGATAACGCTCGCCGCTCCCCGGCCGCAGCGCGCGCAGGTCATCGACCTCATGGCGGCCCTGAAGGAAAGCCTGGCAAGAACGCCGGCCGGGCCGAAAAAAGCCGTGCGCGCCGAGCCGGCCGAGGCCGGAAAAGGCCGGAAGAAGCGGGCTCAGGCCGGCAAGAAATGAAGCTCTTCAGCACCGGGGACGCGGCTCGGATTCTCAACCTCCCGGGCAGCCGCATCCGGTCCTGGGTCCACCGCGGTTTTCTCTCTCCCGGGCGCGGGCCCGGAAGGCGGTTCCGCTTCACGTTCCAAGACCTGCTTCTCCTGAAGACCACCAAGGAGCTTCAGTCGCAGGTGCCCGCGCGGACACTCGTTCGGATGCTCGCCTCGCTCAAGCGCCAGCTTCCTGAAGCTCGTCACCTCTCCCGGCTGAAGATCGTCGCCGACGGGCGCCGGATCGTGGTTTCCGACGGCGGCTCCCGCTGGCAGCCGGATTCCGGCCAGCTGCTGTTGAACTTCGACGTCCAGAGCGTGGCGAAAAAGCTCAGCCTGGCCCGCCCGGGCCCGGGGGGCGTCCGAAGGACGCTCGATGCCGACGATTGGTTCCGTCTCGGCGTCGAGCTGGAGGCGACCTCGGCTGCGGAGGCGCGCCGGGCCTACCGGCGGGCCCTGGATATCGATCCCGAGATGGCCGAGGCCCACCTGAATCTCGGCAAGCTGTATCACGACTCCGGAGAGTGGCGGAAGGCAGAGACGCACTACGGCGCGGCGGCCCGGTGCGCGCCGGACGATCCGGTCCCGCGGTTCAATCTCGGCGTGCTCTTCGAGGACATGCGCCGACCGAACGACGCGGCCGCGGCCTACCGTGAGGCGATCCGTCTCGACCCGCGTTTCGCCGACGCGCACTACAACCTCGGCCTCCTGCTCGAGTCGCTCGGGAAAAAAGCCGACGCCATCGCCCACCTTCGCAGCGCCCGCAAGCTCTACCGCGGCAAGCCCCGCCAGGAATAGCTTTCGGTTTGACCCGCGAAGCGGCGGATTGAAAGTTCCGGTGGGCTCGCGTCAAGGGTGAACGCTTTCGAGGAACCAGTCGGTCGGTATCTCGTGTCCGATGCCTCTCGCCTTCGCCTCGGCCAGGACCGCTGCGCCCACGGCCGCGAATTGCAGGCCCATGCCGATGTTGTTCAAGAAACAGGTCGATTCGCTGGCGCGCTCCCGCCCGGCCACCCGCCCGGCCACGAGATCCTTGAGCTCGGGCGCCGACAGCCAGAACGGCCGCTCTGCGGCCGCCGTGGCGGCGGCCGGCCCTTTCTCGATTATGTCGATCGCGTCGTGGGCTTCGATTCCTTCGTCGCCGAAACCGGCGACATAGTTGGTCGGAGCGTATCTGCGCGAGTGGATCACCAGCCGGTCCACCCTTCGGATGACTTCGTCCCCCAGCTCGGGCACGCGCACGCAGGTGAGATGAATTCCCGGGCGAACCCAGTCCGGGCTGGCGACTCGTGTCAAGGAATTGGTGGTGCACGCGATGATGTCCGCATCGCGGACCGCCTCCTGGGGGCTCTCCGCTGGCCGCACCTCGGCGGAGACCTTGGCCGCCATCTCCGCTACGAACGCTTCGCGGTGGCTTTTCGTGGGGCTGTAGACGCGAACCGTCGAGAGCGGCCGGACGGCGCACAGGGCGGGAAGATGGCTTCCCGCCTGCCACCCCGAGCCGAAGAGCGCGAGCGTCCGGGCGTCGGCGGGGGCGAGATAGCGCGCGGCGAGCGCGCTGCTCGCCGCCACCCGCATCCTCTGCACCACGCCGTCGGGGAACATCGCCAGCGGTTCCCCGGTTACCGTCGAGAAGAGGATCACCAGGCCCACGTAACGATCGCCCGGGGCCGCGGGAATCTTGGTTTTTACCACCCGGTCTCCCTGCTTCCGCCAGCGGATGATGTCGGAGTTGACACGCAGCGCGACGATCGGCGGGTCGTCCAGCCCGGCCTCCATCGACTTGAAAGCGTAGACCCCGGACTCCGTCGCGGCCGGCAGGACGAGGTCTGTCCGGGGCCGGTTGGCGGCTTTGCCCTGATCCCAGCTCCGGTAGGCCTTCTCCAGCGCCTCGATGCAAGCGTGAATGGAGAGAAAAGAATCGATCTCCTCGTTGCTCAGTATCAACATAGCCGCTGCCATATCAACGGCAGCGGCTTCCCGTCAAGCCGCCCGCGCGTTTGACCCGCCCGGCCGATTCTGTTTATGCTCGCGGCGGGCAAGCCGTCCGCGGCAAGAGAGCGGACGGAGAAACCAGATGAGCGAGTCCCGGGAGCGCGGCACAGTCGGCGGCTCGACGATGCGGGTCGACACAGGCCTGCCCGGCCGTCTCCCTCCGGCCCCGGCCGTGATCGTGGCTCAGGGCCAGAGCGCAGCGGACGAGTTCCTGCAGATCGCTCGGATGATCTCCCCCGAGGGTTACGCCGCCGCCCCTGACCTCTTTCATCCCGACCCCCTGGATGCACCGACGACGGGCCGACTCACCGCGCCCGTTTGCGGGACCCGCTCGCCCGAGTATCGCCCGCAGGACGCGGCCGCGCCGCAGGCCAGAACCTTTGATTTCTTCGCCGGGCATCCGGGACAACCCTGCGGCGCGTGAAGGCGCCGGCGATGCCGCCGCAGAGGGTCGGAAAAGTACCGCGCGGAGCGGGAAGCGGGATGGAAAAGAGGGATCGTGCGGGCCCGAGAGAGAACGGCTACGAAATCGCGGGAAACCCGGCGACGCCTCGGCGCCGGGCCCTTGAGCGCCGTTTGCGGGCTGCGACGGCAGCCGATTTTCCTGCGATTCGGGCGGGAAGAACAGTTTCTTGAACCGTCGGCCGACAACTCTTTTTGGCAAATTCTCGATTTTGTCGTAGAATAATGCGATTTCCCTGAGATTTGCTATGCCGGCGAGACACAAATTCCTGATCCTCATGCTCGTCGCGACGCTCGGTCTGGGCGCCGTGATTTTCATCTACGGGCGCGACGACGAATCCCTGCGGCGCTTTCAGATCCTGCTCTCCAAGAAGCCCACGCAAATCTTCGCCGAGAGCACCGAGACCTTCGCCGACGCGAACAGCCTGTGGTACGGCGCGATCTCGATCCTCGCCATCATCATGATGGGAGTCGTTTTCAGGTCGCTCACCAACGCGGAGCTGAGGGCGTTTCGAGAGCGCCTGGTCCAGATGGAGGTTGCGCGTGCCGAGCTGGAATCTTCGCTTCAGGACGCGCTCTGGAAGGAAAAACACGCCCGCCAGGCCAAGGAAGCCGCAGTGAAGGATCTCGAAGCCGGCCTGAGCCGCCTGTTGATCCTCGAACGTCAGCTGGCCGAAAGCGACAAGCTCCTCAAGGCGCGGGAACGCGAGCTGAAGAGCCTACGCGCCCAGTCCCCGGGCGTGCCGGCGGCGCCGGGACAGGTGTCTGGCGCCACCGCTCAGGAGACAGCGGCCCTCCGCGAAGAGATCCGCAAGAAGACCGAGCTGCTCCAGAGCAAGGATTCCGCCATCGCCCAGATCGAGCGCAACCTCAGCGGCAGGATTCGCGCCCTGGAGGCGCAGCTCGGCGTCAAGGACAAACTCCTGCTCGAGCGCGATCGCGAACTCGAGACGGTGAAAGCGCGGCTCGCCAATCTCGACGCTGCGAGAACCCAGGCGGAAAGCTCGCTGGCCGAAGAGCTGCGCCGGGAGAGGGAAGCCTCGCTTGCCAAGGACGCCGCGTTGAGAGAGCTCGAGCAGCGGCTCACCGCGGAGATCGAAAGCCTCCGAACCGAGGCCAGGGAAAAGGACGATCTCCTGGCCGCGCGCGGCGGGGAGCTCGAGGCGCTGAGCGCTGAAATGAACTCGCTCAAGCGGCGCCTCGACGAAACCGACCGGGCCAGAGAGCGCGCCGAGCGCTCGCTCGAGGAGCAGCTCAGAACCCAGGCCGAGCTCCTCCACGCGAAGGATTCGACGATCAGGGAGCTGGAGAAGAGCCTCGCCGGAACGGTCCGTGCTCTCGAAAGCCAGTTATCCGACAAGGACAAGCTGCTCCATACCCGGACGGCGGAAACGGAATCGTTGCGCCGCCGCCTCGACGAGATCGAGATCGCGAAGGCAAGCGTGGAAACCGCGCTTCACGAGGAGCGGAGCAAGAACGCCAGCCTGCTCAGGGCGAGGGACACGGCGATCAAGGAGCTGGAGAAGCAGCTTGATCTGGCGACGCGCGATTTCGAGCAACGCCTGAGCGAAAAAGACGATGCGCTGGAGCGGCGGACCGCGGAGCTGCAATCGCTTCGGTCCCAGGTGCGGAACCTGACCGAGCAGCTCAACGAGACTGGATCGGCGCGGCAGCAGAGCGAGATTCAGCTGCGCGAGGAGCTGCGGAGCCGGACCGAGGCGCTTCAGGCGCGCGACAGCGAGCTGAAGCAGCTCGGCCACCGCCTGCAGGCGCTCGAACGCCAGCTCGGCGACAAGCAGGAGCTGCTCCGGCTGCGCGACGCCGAGGTCGAAGCGCTGCAGGCCAAGGTGAGCAGCCTGGCGGAGGCGCAGGCGGCGCGGGAGCGGGCCGAGCAAACCATGGCCGAGGCCCTGCGCAAGGAACGGGAAGCGCTGGCAGCCAAGGGACACGCCGTCAGGGAGCTGGAGGCGGATTACACCGCGAGGCTGAGCGCCCTGGAAAGCCAGCTGGCCGAGAAACAGGAACTTTTGCAAGCCCGCAGCGCCGAGCTCGAGGCGCTCCGTTCCGAGGTCGACCACCTGACCCGCCGGCTTTCGGAAATCTCCTCGGGGAGCGAGCAGGCTGAAACCGTGCTGAGGCAGGAGCTGCAGAAGAAAAGCACGGCGCTTCAGGCCCGCGAGACTGCGCTCAAGGAGCTGCAGGAAAGCCTCACGTCCAGGCTCCGTGAGCTCGAGCACCGGCTCGACGAAAAAGACGCGCATCTGCGCGACCGCGACGCGGAGCTGGAGGCGCTCAAATCGCAGTTGAGCAAGATGGGATCGGCAAAGGAGGAGATCGAGACCTGGCTCGGCGAAGAGCTTGCCAAGACCAAGCAGCTTCTCCAGGCCAAGGATTCGACCATCCGTGAGCTGCAAGCCAGCCTCAACCGGACCGTCGAGGCTCTCGAGCAGCGGTCGGGCGAGCAGCAAAGCCTGCTCCGGGACCGCGACAACGAGGTCGAGCGGTTGCGCTCCGAGGTCGACTCGCTTCGAGCCGAGCTGGCCCGGATGGATCGCACTCCTGCGCCGACGGACGGTGTCGGTCGGGCCGATCTGCCGGAGCAGCACGGCGAGATGGCCCAAGAGCTGGAGGAGAGTCTGGCCAAGATCCGGGGTCTGGAGAACGCGCTGCGGAAGATGGAAGAGCAGCTCAAAACCCGGGACGGCAAGATCGAGCGGCTCGAAGCCGAGCTCAAACAGAAGCGGACGGAGCTCGCCAGGCACGAGATCACGGTCTGGCAGGGTATCGAAAGACGCGCCCAGTGGAAGCGGCGGCTGCGCAAGGTCGGGATCATCCTGAAGGACTAGAGTTCCGGGAGCACCGCCCTTGCAGGCGTCGCGGGGGGAGGGGCAAATGACGAACGGCGGCGGACCGGTCAATCTCTTCGAATTCGAAGCGCTCGCCAAGGAGCGGCTGCCCCGCGAGGAGTTCGACTACATCGCCGGCGGCGCAACCGACGAGCTCAGCGTCGAGCGCAACCGCCGGGCCTATCAATCCTGGGCGTTGCGGCCGCGCGTCCTTCGCGACGTGAGCGCCCTCGATCTCTCCACCACCGTTCTCGGAACCCGCGTCGAGATCCCCGTGTTGATCGCTCCCTGCGGAGCGCACAGGAGAGCCCACCCCGAGGGGGAGATCGCCACCTACCGTGCGGCCGCCGCGGCCGGAACCATCTTCGTAATGAGCGCCAACGCCAGCATCAGCTTCGAAGAGGTCGCCCGCGCCGCCTCCGGCCACCTCTGGATGCAGCTTTACCCGTTTCGAGACCGAAGGCTGACCGAGGAATGGATCGAGCGGGCAAGCCGGGCCGGCTACGAGGCCATCGTCGTCACCCTTGATTCACAGTGGCCGCCAAAACGCGAGCGCGACCTCCGCAACGGCTACCGCAGAACGCGCGGCGTCAACTACCCGAAAGTCGATCCGTCACAGGCCTCGCACGCAGGCCGCCGGGGCTCGGGAGAAGGAGCCGACCCGGCGGCCACCTGGAAAGACCTGGAATGGATCAAGTCGATCGCCAGGCTGCCGGTGGTGGCCAAGGGGATCATGACGGCAGAGGACGCGGCGCTTTGCGCCGAGGCCGGCGCCGACGCCGTGATCGTCTCCAACCACGGCGGCCGTCACCTCGACAACACGCTGGCGACGATCGAGGTGCTTTCGGAGGCCGTTGCCGCGTCGGCCGGGCGGACCGAAATCCTCCTCGACGGCGGAATCCGCCGCGGCGGCGACGTCGTCAAGGCGCTGGCGCTCGGGGCAAAGGCGGTTCTGATCGGCCGACCGCTCTTCTGGGGCCTGGCGGCCGGCGGCGAGCACGGCGTTCGCCGGGTTCTGGAAATCCTGCGCGAGGAAATCGAGATTACGATGGCGAAATGCGGCTGCCCCAGCATCGCCGCCATCGACTCGCGGGTGGTCGTGAAGGCGCCGCCCCTCTGAACCTCCGCCCCGCGTCAGGGCCGGGCCTGCCGCAGCGCCCGCAGCACGTTTTCCGGACTCAAGGGAACCTTCCGGATGCGCACGCCGGTGGCGTTGTAGATGGCGTTGGCTATGGCGGCCATCGGCGGAACGCAACCGATTTCCCCGGCCCCCTTGGCCCCGTATGGCCCGGCCCCGGGATAGCCGGGCACGAGCACCGTCTCGATGCGCGGCATCATGTTGATGGTCGGCATGAGATAATCGACGAACGAGGGGTTGAGAGTCCTGCCGTTTTCGTCGAACACCACCTGCTCGCAAAGCGCCTGTCCGATCCCCATCGCCGCCGCGCCCTCGATTTGCCCTTCGACCGCAGCCGGGTGGATGGGAAAACCGATATCGTGCACGGCCACGTATCTCAGGATCTTCACCTTCCCCGTCTCCGGGTCGACCTCGACGATACAGGCATGCGTGGTAAACGGCTGCGAGCTGCCCCGCTCCTTTTCCGCCGCCTCCATCGCCTTGTTGTCGAAATAGCCCCGCCCGATCACCTCCCCGATGACGTTGTGCGCGGCGGTGACCACCGCCGCGAGCGAAACGGACTTGGTCGGGGTTCCCTTGACGCGGATCTGCTTGTCCTTGATTTCCAGATCTTCCGGATTCGCTTCGAGCTGAGTCGCGGCCAGTCTCAGGAGCTGGTTGCGGGCGTCGATGGCGGCAAGCCGCGCCGCTGTTCCCGAAACCAGGATGGCCCGGCTTCCCACGGTGCCGGCGTCCCACGGGCTCGCGTCCGTATCGACGTTGACTACCGTGACGTCCTCGACCGGCACCCCCAGCTCTTCGGCCACGATCAGCGGGATGCCGAATCGCGGCGCGGTTCCCATGTCGATCTTGCCGATGTGAACGGTGACCGATCCATCCTCGTTCACCTTGACCACGGCGCCCCCACCGGGCCCCGCGCTCTCGATCCAGGAGCCCGTGGCGATCCCGATGCCCTGGTTCTTCTCGAGCTTGACCTTGCCCCATCCGATTCGTTCCGCCGCCAGGCGGATCGTTTCGCCCAGAGAGACGTCGCGCAGCTTCGGCACTCCCACGATCCCGTCGCCCGGCTCGGGGCAGTTTTTCAGGCGGAACTCGACCGGATCCATTCCGAGCCGCGCGGCGATCGAGTCCATGTGCGATTCGACGGCGAATGCAGCCTGCGGGCCTCCGGGCCCGCGGACCGGACCGCAGACCTGTTTGTTCGTGTACACGACGTAGCCGTCGATGCGGCAGTTCGGCATGAGGTACCACCCGCCGAGCATGCTCGTGCAACGCGCCCCCGCCATGGCTCCGAACCCTGAATACGCGCCCGCGTCGAAAATCACCTTCCCGATGCGCGCCACGATCGTCCCGTCTTTCTTCACGCCGGTCTTGAGATACATCCGCGCCGCCGAACGGATCGTCGTGGAGACCGTTTCCTCCGCTTTGTCGAGGACGATCATCACTGGACGCTTCGACTTGACCGCGAGCAGCGCGCAGATCGGCTCGATCGCCGCCCCCGAAGTGATCCCGCTCGCCTTGCCGCCGAAGCCGCCGCCGAGCTCGGTCGAGAGAATCCGCACCCGGTTGAGCGGGACTGCCAGCAGCCGGGCGACGTCGCTGCGCACGCTGAACGGCGCCTGAGCGTTCGCCCAAACCGTGATTCTCCCGTCGGGCTCCACCTGCGCCGCCGCGATCCGCGGCTCGAGGTACTGCGGGTGGATCATCTGCGTCTCGTAGGCTTCTTCGACCACCACGTCCGCTTCCGCCATCGCCTTATCCGGGTCGCCCACGAGCACCCTGGAAAAACTGCACACGTTCTTCACTCCGGCGTCCGGCGGGAGATTCTTGGGCAGCGGCATGTCCTCGTGCAGCGTGGGCGCTTCCGGCCGCATTGCTTCCTCCGGATCGAGCACCACGGGAAGCGGCTCGTAAACGACCTCGATCTTCTTGAGCGCTTCCCTGACGGCCGCCGGGCTCTCGGCGGCGACGGCGGCCACCGGGTCTCCCATGTAACGGACCTTGTGCCTGGCAAGCATGTAGCGATCGATGTACGTGCGCCCGTAGCGCACGTCCGGCGCATCCGCGCCCGTGACCACGGCATGCACTCCCGGAACCGCTTTGGCCGCCCGGGTGTCAATGGAGAGGATCTTCGCGTGGGCGTAACGGCTGCGCAGGATGCCGCCGTGAAGCGCATTCCTGAGCTCCAGATCGATGCCGTAGATTCCCGCGCCGGTGACCCGCTCGACGCCCCCGAAGCGCGGGATGTTTCTTCCCAGCACGCTGTATTCCGCCTTCGCCATGGTCAGCCCCTTTCTTCCATCCGCCGGGCCGCGAGAACAATCGCGTCCACGATCTTCGCGTAGCCGGTGCAGCGGCAAATGTTGCCGGAAACCGCTTCCTCGATCTCTTCCATCGTCGGTTTTCTGGTGCGGTCGAGCAGCGCTTTGACCGACAGGATGAAGCCGGGCGTGCAGTAGCCGCATTGCACGGCGGCGGTATCGATGAAGGCCTGCTGGATCGGGTGGAGCCGGTCGCCGTCCGCCAGCCCCTCGATCGTGGTGACCTCCGCGCCGGCCGCGTCGGCCGCCAGGGTGACGCACGAATTCACGGGCTTCCCGTCGAGGAGCACCGTGCACGCGCCGCATTCTCCGGTGTTGCAGCAGAGCTTCGTTCCCTTGAGTCCGAGCCCGTCGCGCAGCAGCTCGAGCAGGGACGCCGCCGGCTCGATCTCCGCGGTTTCGCTCTTGCCGTTCACCGTCAAGCCGACCGTGAGCTTCATCGCGCCACCTCCTTGCCCGTCGCTTTCCGCCAGGCCTGCTCCAGGCCCCGGCGCACCAGTGTCTCCACGATCCAACGGCGATACTCCGCGCTGGCACGCTGATCGCTGATCGGGCTCGCCTCGGCGGCGGCCATGCCCGCCGCCTCCGCGGCGAGCGCAGCGGTCAGCGGCCTGCCGCGCAGCGCCTCTTCCGCCCCACTCGCGCGAATCGGGGTCGGTGCCACCGCTCCCAACCCGATCCGCGCTTCCGCCACCGTGTCCCCGGCCTCGTCCGGAACCAGCAGCACCGCGACCCCGACGACGGCGATGTCCATCGGGCCGCGCACCGCGTGCTTCAGGTAAACGCCCGCGCTGCCGTCTTTCGGATACGGAATCTCGATTTTAGTGAGCAAGCCGCTGCCGCCGAGGCTCGTCCGCCCCGGCCCGTGAAAGAATCCTCTCAATGGCTCTCTCCTCTCCCCCTCGGGAAACGCGAGCGTGCCCAGCGCCTCGAGGACCAGCAGGGGCGCCAGCGTCTCGCCCGAAGGCGACGCTCTACAGACATTGCCCCCGATCGTGGCGGTGTTGCGAATCTGCAGCGAGGCGAACTGCCGGCACGCGTCCCACAGCACCGGCAGCCGAGCTCGCACCGACGGGTTGGCCTCCAGCTGCCGGATCGTCGCCAGCGGCCCCACGCTCACGCTGCCTCCGTTTTCCCGAATCTCACGGAGTCCCGAGATCCGCTTGATGTTCACCAGGCATTCGGGCTCTTCCTTGTACTTCATATCGACCATGACGTCGGTCCCGCCCGCGATCACCCGGGCCCGCTCGCCGTAACGTGCGAGCACCGCCAGCGCGTCACCGATCGTTCTGGGCTCGAAATATTCCATGCCGCCCCCTTCTCCCTGTGGCGATTGCATTCCGTTCGAAAACCGTCATAGCCTAAGTCGATCTTCGATGGCAAGAGTGCGGGCTGGACGTCGTCGATGGCTTTTCTTCTGTTGAAGATTTTCTATTCGCTGTTCGTGTGCGTCCTGGTGCCCGCCTATTGGACGCGCTACGGTCCGTCGAATTTCCTCTGGTTTTCCGACCTTGCGCTGTTGCTCGGCCTCGCGGCGTTGTGGCTGGAGAGCCCGCTGCTGGCGAGCACCCAGGCGTTGTCGGTTGTCGTGTTCGAGCTGATCTGGATCGCGGATTTCCTCGTCCGGGCCGTCAGCGGCAAGAGCCCGATCGGTATTGCCGCGTACATGTTCGATCCGGCCGAACCGCGTTTCTTCCGCGGCCTGTCGTTGTTTCACGTCCCGCTCCCCTTCGTGCTTCTGGGGGCGGTTTATCGTTGGGGATATGACGCCCGCGCCTTGATCGCGCAGACCCTGCTCTTCTGGCTGGTAATGATCGTCTGTTACTTCTTCACGAGCCCGTCGAAGAACATCAACTGGGCCTTCGGGCCGGGAAATCCTCCGAGGAAACTCATGCCTGCGCCCTTGTACTTGGTCTTCCTGCTGATCGGCGTTCCGCTGCTCGTCTACCTCCCGACGCACCTCTTGCTCGAGGCCGTCGCTCCGCCTGCGGGTTCCTTCTGACTGCGGATTTCCGGGCCGGCTCCCGGCGGGTCAGCGGCCGGGATATCGCCTCCACGTGGTGCCGTTCGCCCACACGATACGGTTGCCTCGAACCCTGCCGCGCAATCCCCCTTCCCAATCGACCGCGTGGACGAGGTTCGGCCCGTTCATGGCCAGCAGGCTCACGTCACCGCGCTCGTTGCGCGCCTGCAGCCCGTCCCGCGTCATGAAAATCACGCACGGCTTGTCGCGCCGTCCTTCCAGGTACCATCGTCCCACAAGGCGGCGCCTTTCCTCGTGCCACTCCCGCCACTCCTCGCGCCACGCATCCCGGCGCTCCAGCCGCCAGTACGGGCGATAGTCATCCGCGAACACGCTGAGCGAACCCCCGAGCAGTACCGCCGCCAGGCTCGCAAACCGTACGACACGCCTCATCGTCTTTCTCCTTCTCTCCTTTGCGGCCGCCTTCTCGGGTCGGTCGCCGGTGATTTGGACGCGGGGCTGCGTCCCGCGCATCACCGGATGCGGAACGCAACGATCGTGCCAACGGGAAGGCCGCGGAAGTCGAGGAAAAAAAGGGAATTCTCGGCAAACCCGGCGCCGGACAGCAACGAAACCTGCCCGCTGGCTTCGCCCTTGCGCCTGCGGCACGTAAAATTTTCACGCCGCCAGCTGGGGGGATGCCGTTCCCGGGCTCTTACGCTCGCCGCTCGAGATTCCCGCCGGCCGTATCGAGGGTCGCGGCTGTAGTGACAGGATGCGCTCGTAGGCTGCCGCGTATGCGGCGGCCATCTGCGGCGCGTCGAAGTGTGCTTGTACGTGGGCGCGGCACCTTTCCGGAGCGATCTCCGGGACCCGATCGATCGCACGCGCCATCGCGTCGAGATCGTCCACGATGAACCCGGTTTCCCCGTCCCGCACCACCTCGGGAGCCGCGCCGCGGCGAAAGGCGATCACCGGTGTTCCGCACGCCATCGCTTCGATCATGAACAAGCCGAACGGCTCGGGCCACGTGATCGGAGCGAGCAGACAGCACGCCTCCGCCATTAGCTCGCGCTTGCGCGCGTAGTCGGCCTCGCCGACGTAGCGGATCTGGTCGCCGTCGACCCGAGGCATCACCTCGCGCTTGAAGAACTCCTCGTCGACGGTGTCGACGTTGCCCGCGAGAACGAGCCTGCGACCGGTGCGCCGGGCGATCTCGATCGCGAGGTGCGGTCCTTTTTCGACGCTCATCCGGCTGAGGAAAAGCAGATGATCGGCCCGCCGCGCCCCGTTGAAGGGGTACGACGGAACGTCGATCGCGTTGTAGATCACCCCCGCGAACCTTTCCTTGTGCGGCAGCCGGGCCTTGCAGGCATGGCTGATCGTGTTGTACCAGCCCGCGTAGCGCTCGAACAGCAGCAGGCCGTCGCCGTTGAGATTGCCGTGCAGCGTCGTCAGCACCGGCGTCTTCACCAGCCCGGCCGTCGCCATGCCTTCGACGAACGTGTGATTGTGAATGATGTCGAATTCCCGCGCCCGCTCCAGGCAGGACGCGACGTTGAGCAGGTTCAGGATCGCTTTGTCCCTGCCGGAGCCGCGCAGGAAGGCCGGACAGACCGATTCGAGCTTCGCCCGGGTAACGGAGTCACCGCTTGCGAACAGGGTGACCTGATGACCGTTCTTCACCAGCTCTTCGGTGAGCAGGCTGACCACCAGCTCGGTTCCGCCGTACCCCACCGGCGGCACTCGCATTTCGAGAGGCGCGATGATTCCGATCCGCATACCGTCCTCCAACCTCTTCCCGATTTTCAAACAATCGCGTCGGCGCACCGACCCGGCGGAGCGGAACGTGCAGCGAAAAAAAATTTAACAACGGCCCGGGAGATGTCAAGCCGACAGCGTCCGGCTGGCGCTCCGGCGAGCGTTTGTGCTAAGCTCGCTCGGCTCGTGATGTGCGATTTGGCGGACGAACGATGAGATTCGGCACGTTCAGCTATAATCAGGCGCGGCCGTGGGTGCCCGAGGCCCGCAGCTTCGAAGAGCTGCTCGAGCAAATCGAGCTGAGCGAACGGTTGGGCTTCGACGAAGCCTGGTTTGCCGAGCATCACCATTCGGACTACGGACAGATTGCGTCCCCCAATCTCATCATCGCGGCCCTGGCCCACCGCACGCGTCGACTCCGAATGGGCGCGCTGGTCAATGTGCTTCCGCTCTGCGATCCGATGCGCCTCGCGGAAGAGTGCGCGATTCTGGATATCCTGACCGGGGGGAGATTGAATGTCGGCGTCGGCCGCGGCGTCCCCCGCGACGATCTAAAGCACGGGCTCGACCGCGAAACCGCGCAGGCGCGTTTCGAGGAAGGCGTCGAGATCCTGTTGCGGGCCTGGAGGGAAGAATCGTTCACGCACGAAGGCTCGGCCTGGAGATACATCGACGCCTCCTGCCGCCCCCGCCCGATCCAGCGGCCGCATCCGCCCGTCTATTACGGCGCCACCTCTCCGGACAGCCCGGCCATGGTCGCGCGCCGCGGCTGGAACCTCGCGCTCTCGCGCCAGCCGCTCGCCAACTGTGCGCGCGCCATCGCAGCTTACCGGGCCGAGCGCGCGGCGCTCGGCAATCCTCCCGGGGGCGGCGACGCCGTTCTCGTCCGCGACATCTACGTCGCCGAAACCGACGAGCAGGCCTGGGCCGAGGCTCTTCCCGAAATCGTTCGGTTCTGGCAGCTGGCCACGGACAACCTCTGGAGCCGCGACCCGGTGGAGGCCGCCGACCTGCCTCGCTTTACGGAGCGTTTTCCCTATTATCCCGGCGGTCTTACCGCGGCGAGACTCGACGAATGGGGTGTGTCCCTGATCGGCAGCCCGAAAACGGTGGCGGAAAAGGCGCGCGCGATGATCGAGACCGCGCGGCCGGACAGCCTGGTGGGAATTTTCAGTTTCGGCGGGCTCGGCCACGCGCAGGTGATCCGCTCGCTCGAGCTATTCGCAACACGCGTGATGCCCCTCCTGAAGTCCTAGCAGGATCGAACGCTCGGCCTTTCAGCCTCGCCTGACTGCGCGGCGAAACCATCTTTGCCCGCGCGCCCGCGGGCTTCCGGTTTCTCTCGAAGCCGGGCGATAGGAAATCGCGAAATAGATCATTACAAACGCAAGCAGTAGGAACTCGTTCATGGCGGTCGCCCTGCCTCTCCAGTGATCTCGCAGCGGCCCGAATCTACCCGTTGGAGACGCAACACCCGTGCCATGTGGCTTTCTGCGCTCGCGTCCGAAAAACCCGGCGTAGGTAAAGCACAAATTTTGCCGCCTTCGCGTGCTTCTCTCCGCCCGGGGGCGATTGCGGGACGAATCGTGCACGGAACATGACGAAATTTGATACCCGCGCGCACAGTGCGGCGCTCGCGGAAAGGCCTTGCCGTCTTGCGAAGGGCTCATCGGCGGGTGGAGGTGGTTCGTCGAAACTGGCCCGGGACTTTGAACTGCTTCGCGGGCTTCAACCATCGAGTTCGGGGTAGTACCGGAAGATGTCTTCCTGATTGAAAGGCAGGCGCCGCGGCGAGAAAAGGTAGGCCGAAAGTCGCGGGCGCCCCGCCACCCGGTCGTGAAGCGCCACAAGCCTCGGGTGGGTACCTTCGAGTCGTTTCATTGCGCGCGGAAACGCATAGCGCAGTCCCGCGATCATCTGGAACAGCGAAAGATCGACGTACGAGGCCGGCCGCCCGAAAAGATAAGCGCTTCCCTTCGGGCCTCGCCGCAGGATCTCATCGAAATAGCGAAGAAATTTGGGCAGTCGTTCCGCCCTGAAATACTCCGCTCGGCGTTTCGCCTCGCGTTTCTGATCCTCGTAGTAAAGCCCGCCGGAAACCGGATGGTGCGTGCTGTGGATCTCCTCGATCCAGTCGGCGATCGTGAGCTGCAGCTGGTGCGCCCACAGCCGGCCGGCTTCGCTCGTTGGCGCAAGGCCGAGCCTCGGCCCGAGATAGAACAAAATATTCGCGGTCTGGGCGATCAACAACCGGCCCGCCCTGAGAAACGGCGGCGCGAACGGCGGATGCTTTACGGAGCGACCCTCGAGAAAGCGCATCAACGCCGCAACCCCACGGCCGCGCCCCGAAAGACGGGCGACATCGACGTAGTCCGCACCCGCGTCCTCGAGCGCCAGCCTGACGAACTCGCCCCGTCCCTGGATCTCCGGCCAGTAGTAGAGCTCGTAGCGCATTTCGCCTCCCCGCCCCCGGCCTGCGCGACGGGCTTTTCAGAGCCCTTTTCGCAGCGCCCGGTAGATTTTCTCCGCGGCGAGCGGCAGCTCGAAAAGACGCACGCCGACCGCATCGGCGACCGCGTTGGCCAGCGCCGCGGGAGGGCCGTTGTTGGCAAACTCGCCGATCGGTTTCGCCTCGAAGGGTCCCACGCCCCCCGGTGATTCGACCAGAACGGTCTTCAGCACGGGGATATCCGCGATCGTCGGCAGCTTGTAGTCGCCGAGATTGGCGTTGGCGACCCTTCCGTCGGAGATCTTCAGCTCCTCCATCAGGCCCTGCCCCAGGCCCATGACTGCGGCCCCGTCGATCTGACCCTGGTGCGTCACCGGATTGATCACGGTCCCGACATCGTGGGCGCTCACGATCCGCGCGGCGCGCACGGCGCCGGTTTCCCCATCGACTTCGACCTCGGCCACCTGCGCGCAGACGTAGCTTACGTCGTCCGGATAAGGGTAGTCCCGGTGAGCCGACGCGCTGAGAGGCCCCCCGCTGCGCGCGACGAGGCGGCGCAACGTGACTCGCTGTCCGGGATCCTGGCGCAGCCGGAACTCCCCGTCCACCATCTCGAGATCGCCGACGGCGCACTCGAGCGTATCGGCCGCCCGGCGGAGGAGCTCTTCGCGAAGGCGAGCGCACGCTTCCAGCACCGCCTGTCCGGCCACGTAAGTCACCCGGCTCGCCCTGACCCCGCTGTCCCGCGGACTTGCGTCGGTATCCTCGACGACCACCCGGACGCGATCGACGGCCACATGCATCGCTTCCGCAACCAGCTGGCGCAGAACGGTGTGCGTCCCCGCGCCCTGATCGATGGTCGGGCTCACGACCGTCAGCGTCCCGTCGCTCTCCGCGGTAAGGACCACGCCGGTGTCGCCGCCGCCGATGTGACGGCCGGAGATCGCGATGCCTCGTCCCCAATGGGGACCCGGTTTCGGCGCACTCCACCCGGCCGCATCCAGGGCGGCCCGGAGAACTTCGCGGAAGCGCACGTTGCACAGCCGGTGGCCGACGGCGTCTTCCTCACCCTCGCCGAGCAGATTTCGAAGACGAAATTCCGCCGGGTCGATTCCCAGTTCGCGAGCGATCAAGTCCGTGTGGCTTTCGATCGCAAATACGGTCGCCACGGCTCCCGGGCTCCGGTAATAGCCTCCGGGCACCGTGTTGGTGTAGACCTGGAGAAACTCGAACGAGGAGTGCTCCACACGATACGGCACGCCGACGTAGTGCCACGTAGCGAGCGACGCGTTCGCCTTCAGCGCACCGTAGGCGCCGCTCGCGTGCACCGCGCGCAACGACCGCGCCAGGATGCGGCCGTCCCGGGTCACCCCGCTCCGCACGGTGACGAACGTAGGATGCGCCGGATTGCCTGCGGCGAGCTCCTCGGCGTAGCTCACCACGATCTTGACCGGGCGGCCCGCACGCAGCGAAAGATGGTAGGCGATCGGCAGGTCGACCGCGTCGCCCTTTCCTCCGAAATCTCCGCCGACCGCCACCGGATGGACGACGATCCGCTCTTCGGGAACGCTCACCGCCTTCGCGAGCTGCGAGCGGACGCCGAAAGGATTTTTCGCCGACGTCCACACCTGGATCCGTTTCCCTCCCGCCGCCACCAGGCAGGCGTGCGGCTCGATGTAGCCCTGGTGGCGCGCCGGGATAGAAAAGGAGTGCTCCAGGACGAGATCGGCGCGGCGGAATCCTTCCTCGACGTCACCCTTGCGCCACGCGAGCCGGGTGAGCCCGTTGCGAACGTCGTCCGCCAGCTTGTCCCGCGGCACACCCTCGTACCTCCCCGCGCTCTCGTGAATCCGCGGCGCACCGTCCTTCATCGCCTCCAGGGGATCGAACACCGCGGGCAGCTCTTCGTAATCGACCTCGATAAGACGCAACGCTTCTTCCGCCGCATCCGCGCTTTCCGCCGCGACGGCGGCCACCCGGTCGCCGACGAAGCGAACGACATCCCAGCAGAGGACAGGCATGTCGCGGATCTGCTTGCCGACGTAAGAACCCTTGACGTCGGCTCCGGTCACGACGGCACGCACGCCCCGCGCGCGCGCCGCCTTGCTCACGTCGATCCGCGCGATCCGCGCGTGCGCATGGGGGGAACGCAGAATTTTGGCCCACAGCATTCCCGGCAAGCTTACGTCCGCCGCGTACACAGCCCGTCCCGACACCTTGTCCGCTCCGTCGGCACGATGAACGGGCGATCCGACTACCCGGAAATCCGTCATGGCGCTCTTTTCCCAAAATATCGTCCGCCGCGCAACCGTCCGCGCAAGCGCGGGGTGCAACGAATGCCGCCGCGGGGCGGCCGGCCGGAGATGGCGAGGCCTGGCAACCCTGAACGCCGGGCCAGACCGGCAAGTCCTGAATTGCGTAAAAAAGCCGGTGAGCTTCGGTCAATTGCCCCGATAGACCTTGTCGAAAAATCCTTCCGCCTCGAGCTTCTTGAGCCAGCTCGGATCGACGATCTGCTCCGGCTTCACGGAGGCGACCTTCGGGTTCTGCTCGGCGACGTACTTGATCACCGTGCGGGTACCTTCGAGCGTCGGGTACGGCTTGCGGTCCATCTCGTCGAGGGCCTCGAGGTAGAAATCCTCCGCGGCGTCCGCGTTCGGCAGCCTGAGATTTTTGGCCAGCACCTCTTTGACCGCCTGCTTGTTTTCCTTGTTGAAGACGTACGCGTAACCCTCGACCAGCGCCCGCAGAAAGCCGTCGAAAACCTGCGCGTGGCTCGCCATGTAGTCGCGCCGGGCGGCGAGCACGGTGTTCTGGTACGGAATTTTCGCCTGCGTCAGGTTGAGCAGCTGCGTATAGCCCTTGGCGAGCATCGTCTTCGTCGCCAGCCGCTGCAGCATCGCCGCGTCGAGACCCTTTTGCTCCAGCGCGGCCACGCGCTCGGGATCGAGCCCGGTCTGGAGCAAGACGATCTTGTCGCGTTTGAGATCGAGGCCCAGATGGTCCAGAGCGATCAACGCCGAGATATGCGACGAGCCGCCGAACCGAGCCGTGCCGATGCGCTTTCCCTTGAGAGCGGCGGCCGTCTTGATGTGCGGCTGGCTCACGAGCGTGAAGGGGGAGGTGTTGCTGATCCCGAGGAACATCGAGATCTTCTCGCCGCCGGCAACGAGGCCGAGCAACGCCGCGGGGGCGTTCGCCGCGACCTGGATCTCGCCGGAGGCGAGCATCTGGCTCACCAGGGTGCCTCCCATGACGAAAATCATCTGGACGTCCACGCCGTATTTTTCAAAGATTCTCCTGTCCTTCGCCACCCAAAGCGGCGTGTTGTGCGGCGTTGCCGTGGAAACCGCCAGACGGAGACGCGACAGCCTGGAAGGCTGAGCCGGCGAGGAGGCGGCGCTCCCCAGCGCCGCCAGGTACGTGATCAGGAACCAGAATCGCAACGTGCCGCGCATGGCTTTAACCTCGCTGTTCGTGATGGCCGCGCGCCGGACAGTCCGTCGGGCTCTGTTTTACGCGGCTCTGTAGCTGTTACTAGAAAAACGTCGCTGCGTAAAGGACCGCTGTCGCGGTACCACGCCGAGGGCCCAAAGGGTCGGGGGAGCGCAATTTCCCCGGGCCAATGGAACCGGCGGCGCTCCCTCCGCTTGCGCTCGCCTCCGCCGGCTCGCGGAGTCTCGAGCTCAGCGTGTCCGCGAGCCGTTGCTGTCGTAAACCTCCACCGGCCCGAACTTCTCCAGCACTTCCTTGATCTTTTCCCCGTCGCCGACGGCCACGACCTGGAGCGCGTTCGGGTCCAGGTACCGGCGCGCCACCCGCTGGACATCGTCCGCGGTCACAGCCGCGATCAGCTCGGGATAGCGCTCCCAGTAGTCCTCGGGAAGGCCGTACAGATGGCGGGCCACCGCAAAACCGAGGACTCGGGCCGGCTGCTCCAGCGCCAGCGCGAAACCTGCGGTCAGCGTTCGCTTGGCGGCGGCCAGCTCCGCTTCGCTCACGCGGGCTTCCCGCATCCGCTCGATCTCCTTCAGGATCTCTCCAAGCGCGCCGCCGGTGACCTCGGTCCTGACGTCCGCGGCCACGCTCCACGGGCCCGGATATTCCAGCGCCGCCAGGCTGCTGTAGGCGCCGTAGGTGTAGCCTTTTTCCTCGCGCAGGTTGAGAAACAATCGTCCCGCCGGTCCGCCGCCGATGATCTGATTCATCACCAGCAGCGGAATGTAATCATCGCTGCGTCGATCGACGGCGATGTTCCCCGCCATCAGAGTCGTTTGCACCGAGCCCGGACGGTCCACCAGGTAGATCTTCCGCTCCGCGCGCGGCGGGGCGGGCGGCGGCAGCTCGAAAGCCGCCCGC
>DATLYW010000029.1 GCA_035574315.1 Candidatus Zixiibacteriota bacterium | reverse complement strand
CGGGCGAATCCGCCGCGCCGCGGTCCGATCGCACCGCCGGTCGAGCCTCGAAGGCCGACCCTGAGGCGAGCGCGGAAAACGAAATCTCGCTCTCCGTCCCAACGGTGAAGGACGGCGGCGCCCCCGCGGCGGCCTCCGGTGCTATTCCAGAACGGACAAGTCCCGCCACCTCGGGCGTTTCGAGCCTCGTCTCCGCTGGGCCGGCATCCTTTTTATAGAGAGTCGCATCGTCGAAGCTCACCCTCCGGAACCGCCGAACAAGCGTGTCCGAGACCTCGCTCGGGCTGGTGATCAACCAGCCGCCGTCCACCAGAGCGCGGTGGAGCCTGTCGAGCACGCTCCTCGCCTTCTCGGCGGCGAAGTACATGAGGACGTTGCGGCACAGGACGAGATCCATGGCGTTGGTGTTGGTCAGGAGCGACGGATACTGGTCCTCGGCGAGATTGAGGTAAGAAAAAACGACCATTTCCCGGACCTCCGGGCCGATCTCGTACAGGCCCTCCCGCCGCCGGCGGAAATAGTGCTCTTTGAGCCAGCGCGGCGCGTCCCGAAACGACCATTCGCTGTAGACGCCGCGCCGCGCCTTTTCCAGAAACGAGGGGTTGATATCGGTCGCCAGGATGGTCACGTGCCAGTCGGCCAGGTCGGGGAGCGACCGGCGAAGCAGGATCGCCACGGAGTACGGCTCCTCTCCCGTGGCGCATCCGGCGCTCCAGATGCGCAGCCGTTTCTGGTCGCGCGAGCGGATCAGCTCCGGAAGGACGTGCCGCTCCAGGGTTTCGAAGATTTTCTTGTCGCGAAAGAAATAGGTCTCCCCGACCGAAAGATGGCGCGCCAGCAGCTCGATCTGCGTTCTTTTCCACGGCGACGAAAGCAGCTCTTGGAGGCAGGCTTCCGTGCTCGAATAGCCTGCCTCCCGCGCGGCGGACTCCATCGCGCGTTCGAGGTCGCTCACGCGCTCCGCCGAAAAGTGGATTCCCATTCGCTCGGCGAGCAGCTCGCGCAGGCGCGCGAGCATTGCAGGGGGGAGGCGCTCAGCCATGGCTCGCTTCCGATCCCGGCCGCCCAAGCGCTTCGTCCAGCCGCCGCTCTTCGTCGGCGGAGAGAAATCGATCGAGATCGTGGATGAGCGCGAGGCCGTCGGGAAGCTGCACCACTCCCTGGACCAGCTCCAGCCCGGAAAGGATCGTCTTCGCCGCCACGATCTCCTCCGGGCTCGTTTCCAGGACTCCGGCGACGCCGTCGACGAGGAGCGCCACGCTTCTCTTCGATGCGCGGGCGAGGATCAGCCGGTCGCCGAGCTCCACATCCCGTTTCGGCAGGCGAAAGCGCTCGCGCGGGTCGAAGACCGCAACGATCTCGCCGCGCACGTCGATCAACCCGAGGACGACTGCCGGCGCTTCGGGCAGCGGGGTGATCCCGACCGCGCGAACGACCTCTCGAACCGCTTCCAGCGGCAGGGCGTACTTGCGATCATCCAGGGTAAAGAGCAGCAGGCGAACGGGAGACGCGTCGGGCTTTTCCGGGAAACTCATCGTTTTTGGATCCGTGCGGCGGCAAAGTCTCTGGCCGGGAGCGCGGGCATGGTTCACCAGCAGCCTTCATGCCAGCGGCACGGCGGTGCAAATTGCTGTTTTTCTTTGTCGAATCTTCCGGGAAAAGCCGACAACGCTCTCATGGATGAACAAGAATGCACAGAAATGAACAAAAAAACGCATGCGCCGCCGGCCCTGCATTTTCGCTTCCGCTTTCCCGGAATTCGACGACGACCTTCGAGCATCGACGGCGGGCGCGTGCGGGATCGTTTTTCTGACGAACTCAGCGCGCCGCCGAGAGCGCCGATCCCCGGCCGCGTCCCGCGAAACGACAAAAGAATAGAAGATGGAGAAGATAGACGGTATCGGGTGAAGACCTTAGAGCGGCCCGGGCCAATACCGTAGAGGCGGGACGGGCAGGGAGCCTAAGGCTGGATCAGGCCGATCTTGATCGCGTGCCGCACCAGGCCGGCGGTGTCGTGGATGTCGAGCTTGACCATGAGATTGTGACGGTGGGTTTCGACCGTCTTGACGCTCATTCCGAGCTGGCGCGAGATCTCCTTGTTGGTCTTCCCCTCGGCGATGAGCTGGAGAACCTCGCGTTCGCGCTGGGTCAGCGGGTCGGTGACTGCCGGTCCCGCCGCCAGCGCGGCGCGGACGACGCTTTCGGAGATCGACGGGCTGAGATACATCTTGCCATTCAGCGCCGCGCGGATAGCCTCGACCAGCTCGGACGCCGCCTGCGTCTTCAAAACGTAACCCTTGACGCCGGAACGCAACGCTTCCATGACATACTGCTCTTCCTTGTACATCGTCAGGAGGATGGTCTTGGTCTGCGGCGATACCGTCCGGATCTGGCGCGCGGCGTCGATGCCGTTCAGCAGGGGCATCGAAATATCGATCAGGGCCACGTCGGGGTGAAGCCGGTGCGCCGCCTCGATCGCCTGTCGGCCGTCGGAAACTTCCGCCGCGATCTCGAAGCCCTCCTGGACGAGGAGGTTCTTGAGCCCCTCGCGCACGACCAGGTGATCGTCAGCGAGCAGCACCCGGTGCGCCATTGAATTTCTCCTGTGGAATCGTGATGAGAAGCTTGGTGCCCGCGCCGGGACAGGAGAACACCTGCAGGCTGCCGCTGAAGATCTCGAGCCTCTCCCGGATCCCGGCCAGCCCCAGGCCCCAGCGGCCGCCGGAGCTTTGCCCGGCGCCACTGGCGTCGAACCCCACTCCGTTGTCCTGGACGGAGCACTGGATCCACCCTTCGTCTTCGATCAGCCGCACGTGAACCCGGGTGGCGCCCGAATGTTTCGCCGCGTTGTTCAGCGCTTCCTGGACGGCGCGGTAGAGCGTCAGCTCGAGAAGGGGCGAGAAACGTCCGTTGGTCAAGCCTTCGACGGCGATGTCGATGCCCGAGCGGCGCGAGATCTGCTGGGCGAGAAATTCCAGGCCCGGCAGCAGGCCGAGATGGTCGAGAATGGTCGGGTGCAGCTCGTGGGAAAGGTCCCGCAAGCGCTCCTCGACCTGATCGAGAGTGGCTTTGATTCGCCGGATTGGAGCGGCGGCATCCGGCAGCCGCCGGGCGAGCTCGTCCAGCGCGATATACACCGTGGCGAGCAGCTGGCCCGACTCGTCGTGCAGCACGGAGGCGATGCGCCGGGCTTCCTCGTCACGCGCGCTGATCAGCCCGGCGATCAACGCGCGGATTTGTTTCTCGTTCTCGGCCAGTTCCTGCGACAGCCGGAGGCTGTTTTCGTAGAGGCGCGAGTTGTGGATGGCGATGCTCGCCAGGTCGGCCAGCGCCCGCATGAAGGCGATCTCCTGCTCGGTGAAATCGTGTTCCTCCCGGGTGAAGACCGACAGCAGCCCGAAGACTTCTCCCCGAAAAGTGAGCGGAACGCCGAGCTGCGAGACCAGTCCCTGGTCGCGATAGAATTCCTTGCGCCGGACCCGCGGGTCGGTCTGGGTGTTGGATACTACGAAAGGCTTTCCGGATTGCAGCAGGGCGCGCATGCGGGGACCCGGGGAGCGTCCGGAAATCTCCTGCCATTTCTTGTGGTCGATGTTGCGGCAGGCGAGCCGCTCGACCGCGCCCGTCGACGGGTCGACCAGCCGGATATGAGAGGCGGCGTAGGGCAACAGCCCGTCGATCTTCTCGAGCAACAGATCCAGGATCCTCGGCAGCTCCAGCGTCGAAGTGATCGCCACGTTGATGTCGTGCAGGGCGCGGATCTCGTTCTCCGCCCGCCTGAGGTGACCGATGTCGCGCGTGATCGACGCGGCGCCGACCACGTTCCCGCGATCGTCGATGATCGGCGAGACGGAGACGGAGACCTGGATCCTGGCGCCGTCCTTTCTCAGCCGGACCGTCTCGTAGTTGCGGATCCGCTCCCCCCGCCGGATGCGCTCGAAGTTCTCGGCGCTCCGGCCGAGCTCCTCCGGGGGCATCAGCACGGTGATCGGACGGCCGATCATCTCCTCCGCCGAATAGCCGTAGAGGAGCTCCGCGCCGCGGTTCCAGCTCGTGACCAGACCGTCGAGCGTGCGGCTGATGATCGCGTCGCTGGAAGACTCGACGATTGCCGCAAGCTGCGCCCGGGTCCGCTCCGCCTGAGTTCGCTCCGTTTCGCGCTGCTGCAGCATCTTCGCCATCTGATCGAAGGCGCCGCCGAGCTGCCCGATCTCGTCATACGGGTACGCGATCCCGGTCCGGACCATAAGGTCTCCGGCCGCCAGACGCCTGGTAGCGGCGGTCAGCGTGCGGACCCGCTTCAATACGCACGTCTCGGTGCCCGCCCATGCCAGCGCCAGCACCAGCACGGTGACGGCGCTGATCCACAGCAGGCTCCGGCGGAAAACCGCTTGCGCCTCCCGATAGGCGGCGTGCCTGGGAGTGCCGACGACGAGCGTCGCCACGTTGGCGCTCGCTTCGTCGCCGAGGGGCGCGAACGCGTAAACCCGGGTCAAGCCGTCGGGGTCGGCGTGCTCCACGGGTTCCGACAGCCCCTGCCGCGCCGTCACGGCGGCGGCCAGCGGATGGGTCTTCCCCACCCAACGCGGGCCGTCGGGCCGCTGGGCCAGAACCGAGCCTTTGTGATCGACGATGGCGAAGACGGAGTCCTCCGGCAACGGAGACCTGGCCAGGAGATCGCTCAACCGGGCGAGATCGAGGGAAAGCGCGAGAATCCCCGTGGCCCGGGCGCTGTCGTCGAGAACCGAGGAGGCGAAGATCACGAGCGGCTGTTCGCTCGCGCGCCCCTCGAGATAGCCGCTGCTGCTGAATGCCCGGCCGGCCAGCGCCTCCCGGAACCACTCGCTCTCCGGGAGGTTCGGCTGCAACGGCCACGAGCCGCAGCGCACGCGCCCATCGAATTCGAAGACGGCGATGTGGTCGAACTCGGGAAACCGGTCGGCGGCAGCCTCCAGGAGATCTCCGCAAACCGGCTTGTCCTCGAGAGGCACCCTGGCGAGAATCTCGAGGAGCATTCGCGCCGTGCGGACGAACTGACCGTAGTTGTCGGCGGCGAGGCCCGCCATCCGGACGACGGTCCGGCGGGAGGATTCGGCGGCCAGGCGGCTTTCACGCAGGGCGTGATAGAAAAGGAGCCCGATGGCCGGCAGGACCGCCAGGACGATCAGCGATAAAAGGCGCTGCCGGAGGCTGAAAGATACCCGCATGGGCGATGACAAGAAGCTCTCGGGCGGACGCTGGAGCCGCGGCGCGTCAGCTGTCCTGCGCGGCCTTGTCGATCCCCAGGTTCTGCATCTTGTACGAGAGGATGCGGCGGGTCACGCCCAGGGAAACCGCGGCGCGCGTCTTGTTCCAGTCGAATTTCTCGAGGGCGGCCAGAATCATCGCGCGCTCGAACTGCTCGACCGCCTCGATCAATCCCTTGCCTTCCGTATAGCCGCCGCCGGTCGGGGGCGGGGCCTTGGTGATTCGCAGGACCGCAGGGGGAAGATGCGTGGGCTGGATCTCTTCCTCGTCGCAGATCGTCACCGCCCGCTCGATGGCGTTCTGCAGCTCGCGGACGTTGCCCGGCCAGTCGTGCTGGGCGAGCGCCATGATTGCCGCGTCGGAGATCGCCCGGGCAGGATGTTTCCCCGACCGGCTCGCGACCGCGAGGAAATGGCGCGCCAGCTCCGGAATGTCCTCCTTGCGCTCGCGCAGCGGCGGCACGTCGATGACGATCATGTTGATGCGGTAGTAGAGATCGAGCCGGAACGCGTTCTTCTGCACCAGGGCTTCCAGGTTGTGGTTGGTGGCGCAGATCACGCGCACGTCCACGTTGATCTTGTCCTCGCCGCCGACCCGCTGGAAGGAGCGCTCCTGGAGAACCCGGAGCATCTTCGCCTGCGTCGGCAGCGGCATGTCGCCGATCTCGTCGAGAAACAGCGAGCCGCCGTGCGCCTGCTCGAACTTGCCCCGGCGCCGCGAGATCGCGCTCGTGAAGGCGCCGCGTTCGTGGCCGAAAAGCTCGCTTTCGATCAGCGTCTCGGTGAGCGCCGCGCAGTTGACGTCGACGAAGGGCCTGGCCGACCGGGAGCTGGCGTAGTGCAGGGCTTTGGCGACCAGCTCCTTGCCCGTGCCGCTCTCGCCGACGATCAGGACCGTGGCGTCGCTGGGGGCTGCCTGGCGAATGAGGTCGCGGACCTTCTGCATGCCTGCGGAGCTCCCGATCAGGTGCTCCAGCCGGTAGGCTTCCCTCACCTCGGAGCGCAGCGAGTTCAGGTCCTGCTGCTGCTGGCGGATTTTCAAGGCGTTGCCGAGGGACACGATCAGCCGCTGGTGGTCGATCGGCTTGGTCAGGTAGTCGGTGGCGCCGCCCTTGAGCGCCTTGACCGCGTCGTCGACCGAGCTGGAGGCGGTGAGCACGATCACGGGAGATTCGGGCAAGCGCAGCCTCGCCTTGGCGAGAAGGTCGAGACCGGACGCATCGGGCAGGTGCAGATCGATGAGCAACAGATCGGGTTTTTCATCGGAAAGGGCGCGGAGAAAGCCCTGACCGGTCCCGACCACGGTGACCGAGTAGCCTTCGGGCTCGACGATGGATTGAACCAGACGACCGGAGAGGGGGTCGTCCTCGGCGTAGAGAATGTGAACGGCTGCTGCTCGGGTTGAAGCCCCAGCCATACCTGGATAAATAACCGAGGGCGGCATCGAGGTCAAGCGCGGTAGATCGCGCCACATGGCAAAGAAAACCAACGTGGAGCATGAAGTTTCGGTGCTTTCTGTGATAACAAGGAACCGATGATCTCGTTGCGCGCGCTCAACCGTGAAATCGTCGGCTGCCGCAAGTGCCCGCGGCTGGTGCGCTGGCGCGAGCAGGTCGGAAAGAACCCCCCGCGGCGCTACCGGGGCACGATCTACTGGGCCAGGCCGCTGCCGGGCTTCGGCGATCCCCGCGCGCGGCTGCTGGTGGTCGGGCTTGCGCCCGCCGCTCACGGCGGCAACCGCACCGGGCGGATCTTCACCGGAGACCGGAGCGGCGACTGGCTCTACGAGGCGCTCTACCATGCAGGCTTCGCCAACCAGCCCCGCTCGGAGCACCGCGGCGACGGGCTGAAGCTCCGCGACTGCTACATCACGGCCGCGGTGCGCTGCGCGCCTCCCGCGAACAAGCCTTCTCCCGCGGAGTTCAGGAACTGCCGTCCGTATCTGGTGCGCGAGCTGAAGGCCTTTCGCGACCTTCGGGTCGTCGTCGCTCTGGGGAAGATCGCGTTCGATTCCTTTCTCGCGGCGTTCCGCGAAGCCGGTGGAGAGGTGCCGCGGCCGCGGCCCCGGTTCGGCCACGGCAGCCGGACGGTGCTGCCGGGAGGCGTCACGCTGTTGGGCTCGTATCATCCGAGCCAGCAGAACACGTTCACCGGCAGGCTCACGCGCGAGATGCTCGCGGAGGTCTTCGCCGAGGCGAGGAAAGCGATCGCAAAGGAACCCGGGCGGCGAGGGCGTGAAAAGGAGACTGAAGTCGCCCGCCGGCGCGGCCTTTGATTCGAAGAGGGCGGAGAGCGAAGATGGCGGTAGTCCCGGGTGCCGGCAGATTGGTGTTTCGTCTCGAAACCGGATTCCGCGGTTGCAATGGACGGGACGCGACGGGCAATCCCTCGCGCAACCGGGGTTGCAAAACACCCCCGCGGTTCCGAAGACGTGAGAGGCTCATCATGAATCACGACATCGCTCCGGAAGCCCGTGACCTCGCCGCCGAGTTGCAGAAACGGATCGAGGGCGAGGTGCGGTTCGACCGCTACACGCGGCTGTTGTATTCCACGGACGCGTCGATCTACCAGATCGAGCCGATCGGCGTCATCGTGCCGCGTCACAAGGGGGACGTTCAGGCGGCGATCGAGGTCGCGAACCGCTTCAAGGCGCCGCTGCTGCCCCGGGGCGGCGGCACGTCGCTCGCGGGCCAGACGGTCGGCCGCGCTCTGGTGCTCGATTTCTCCAAGTACATGAATCGCGTGCTCGAGGTGAATCGCGAAGAGCTGTGGTGCCGCGTCCAGCCGGGCCTGGTGCAGGACGAGCTCAATGCCCACGTCCGTCCCATGGGGCTGCAGTTCGGCCCGGATACGTCCACGGCCAACCGCGCGACGATCGGCGGGATGATCGGCAACAACTCGGCCGGGGCCCACTCGCTCGCCTACGGGAAGACCCTGGACCACGTTCTCGAGCTGACGGTCCTGCTGGCGGACGGGAGCGAGGTCGTGCTCGAGGATCTCGCCGGCGAGGAGGTGGAACGGAAGAGCCGCCTGGATACCCCGGAAGGAAGGATCTATCGCGAGATCGCCCGCATCGCCCGGGAGCACAGGCAGGAGATCGTGGCGCGCTACCCCAGGATCATGCGGCGCGTCTCGGGTTACAACCTCGATGAATTCGTCAAGCCGCAGCCGTTCAACCTCTCGCGCATCGTGGTCGGGTCCGAGGGAACGCTCGGCACGGTGGTCGAGGCGAAGATGCGGCTCGTGCCGAAGCCCAAATGGACGGCGATGGCCGTCATTCACTTCCACAGCGACCAGGAGGCGCTGGAATGTTCGCAGGCGATCCTGCAGACCCGGCCCTACGCCATGGAGTCGACGGACCGGATGGTGCTGAGTCTCGCGCGCGGGAACATCGAGCAATCGAGAAAGCTCTGGTTCGTGCAGGGCGATCCCGACTCGCTGCTGATGGTCGAGTACGCCGGAGAGAGCGAGCGCGAGGTGAGGGAGCAGGTGGAGCGACTGGAGGAGCTGCGGCGCCGGGAGCGGATCGGCTACGCCGCCACCCTGGCGTTCAAGCCGGAAGAGGTCAAGGCGATCTGGGGGGTGAGAAAGGCCGGGCTCGGGCTCCTGCTCGGCATCAAGGGAGACAAGAAGCCGATCGCCTTCGTCGAGGATACCGCGGTGGAGCCGGCCAGGCTTCCGGAGTTCATCCGGAGGTTCCGCAAGATCATCGAGGATCACGACGCGGTCGCCGGGTACTACGGCCACTGCTCGGTCGGTTGCATGCACATCCGGCCGCTGATCGATCTCAAGCGTCCCGAGGGCGTGCGCAAGATGGTGTCGATCGCCAACGCCGTCCTCGATCTCGTGCTCGAGTTCGACGGCGCGCTGTCGGGCGAGCACGGCGACGGCCTGGCGCGCAGCCACTTCAACGAGAAGCTGTTCGGCCCCACCCTGTACCAGGCCTTCCGCGAGGTCAAACGGGCTTTCGATCCCGACAACCTGATGAATCCGGGGAAGATTGTCGACGCGCCGGCGATGACGGAATCGCTCAGGATCAGCCCCGAGTACCGCACGTGGGAGCCGGACACGACGCTCGATTTCAGCGGTCAGGGGGGATTCGCCCGCGCGGTCGAGATGTGCAGCGGCATGGGCGAGTGCCGGAAGAAGCTGGAAGGGACCATGTGCCCCTCGTACATGGCGACGCTGGACGAGGAGCATTCGACGCGCGGGCGGGCCAACGCGCTGCGATCGGTGCTGTCGGGCAAGGTGCCGAAGGAGGATTTTACCGGCGAGCGGCTCCACCAGGTGCTCGATCTCTGCCTGGAGTGCAAGGCGTGCAAGGCCGAGTGCCCGTCCAACGTCGACATGGCGAAGCTCAAGTACGAGTTCCTGGACCATTATCACCGCGCCAACGGCCTGCCGCTGCGCAACCGCGTGTTCGGGGCCGTCGAGCGGATCAACCGCATCGGCTCCCGGTTCGCGCCGGTGTCGAACTGGATCGCGCGCTCGCGCTGGAACCGCTGGCTGCTGGAGAAATGGGCGGGCATCGACCGCCGCCGGCCGCTGCCGGAGTTCGCGCGCGAGAGCTTCGAGGACTGGTTCGGCGCTCACGCGCCGGAAGGAGACGGCTCGAAGGGCGAGGTCGTGCTCTTCCATGACACCTTCAACAACTTCAACACGCCCGACGTCGCGATCGCGGCGGCGCGCTTTCTGGAGCGGGCCGGCTACCGGCTGGTGCGCGTGGAGAAGCGGTGCTGCGGCCGGCCGATGATCTCCAAAGGGATGCTGCGCGCCGCGCGCGACCACGCGATCTGGAACGTGGACCGCCTGGCGGAGTTCGCGGGGAGCGGCGCGGCGATCGTGGGGCTGGAGCCCTCGTGCCTGCTGACCCTCAGGGACGAGTACCCGGAGCTCGTGCGAACGCCCGAGGCCCGGCGGGTCGCCGACAACAGCTTTCTGCTGGAGGAGTTCGTCGTGCGCGAGCGCGACGCGGGCCGGCTGTCGCTTCGGTTCGCCGGCGGCGGCCGCAAGGCGTTGCTTCACGGCCACTGCCACCAGCGGGCGCTCGCCGGCACGGGGGCGACGGTGGCGGCGCTGCGCTGGGCCGGTTACGAGGTCAGCGAGGTGGACTCCGGCTGCTGCGGCATGGCGGGGTCGTTCGGGTTCGAGAAAGAGCACTACGATCTCTCGATCGCGATCGGGAGGCGCCGCCTCGCCCCGGCGGTCGAGGCGGCGCCTCCCGAGGTCGAGATCGTCGCGCCGGGCATTTCCTGCCGCCAGCAAATCGACCATCTGACCGGGCGGAAGGCGAGGCACCCGGCAGAGCTCCTCTGGGAAGCGCTCGCGGACGAGAGGCCGGCGGGACGTTGACGGGCGGTTGGCCGCGGCTCGGAGGTCAGCAGACCGGGAGCCGGAAACGGCAGCGCTGCGGTGGATCAGGCAAGGGAAAAGGTACGGGCGTGGGCGGAAAGGCACCGCCACGCGGTGCTCTACGACGACGACGCCTCGGTGCTGCTCGACGTCGCCTCCGGGAAGAGTATCGCGCTTCGGTGGAGCGAGCTGAAGGCCTTCGAGGAGAAAATTCACCCCGAAACCGGCGACGCGTATCTCGTCCTGCTGTTCGAGGGCGGCCGCCAGATCGCTCTGGCCGATCCCGGCGGGATTGCGTTTCCGCCGTCCACCGCCAACACCGGGCCTTTGCAGGCGCTGCCGCCGGCGGTTTGCCTGAAGGATTTTTTCACCTTGAAGGGCCGCATCGAGCATTACCTGCGCGACCACCGCGACGAGCCGCCGCCGCGCGAATGCCTGGACATGATGATGATCTGCATCGCGACGCTCGACGGGGCGCGGGCGGCCGGCTTCGACGTGTCCGATCTGGAGGGCGAGCTGGAAAAGACGCTGCGCGAGCTGGAGAAAAGAACATGAGCGGCCCCGCAATCGTTCAGATCGTTCAAAAGTTCGAAGGTTCCGGGTTCAACGTGGAGCAGGACCGGGGAACCGGAAAGCTGAAACCGTAGGTAGCATGGGAAGAGTCAGCGGCCTGCGTTGTCCCAGATGCGGCAGCGAGCCCTCGGCGCCGGCGGCCTTTCGTTGCCCTGCGTGCAACACGGTGCTCGAGGTGCGGCTCGAGATCGGCCATCTGGCGGCTTCGGGGACGAGCGCTTTTCGGCAAAGCTTGGAGCGCACGATCTGGCGCTGGTTCGATTTCTTTCCCGTCGAGCGGCGGGAGTCGGTCGTGTCGCTGGGGGAGGGAATGACGCCGCTGCTCCACGCGCGCCGTCTGGGGGAGCGGATCGGCCTCGAGCGTCTTTACCTGAAGAACGACACGGTGCTCCCCACGGGGTCGCTCAAGGACCGGAGCAACAGCGTCGGCATCTCGCGCGGGAAAGAGCTCGGCTTCGCGACCGCCGCGGTGATGTCGACCGGCAACGCCGCCGCGTCGGTCGCGGCGTACGCGGCCGCCGCCGGGATGAAGAGCGTGGTGATGGTGCCGGCGGGGACGGCGCCCGCGAAGATCGTCCAGGCGCGGGCGTACGGCGCGACGGTGATCGTGGTCGACGGAGACTTCGACATGGAGGTGGCCGGGCTTTACAGGGCCGCCCTGCGCGAGTTCGGCTGGTACGATTGCCTGTCGTCCAATCCGTACCGGGACGAAGGCAAGAAATCCTACGCCTACGAGCTCGTCGATCAGCTCGACGGCGAGGTTCCCGACTGGCTGATCCATCCGACGGCGGGAGGGACGGGCCTTTACGCCGCCTGGAAGGGATTCAACGAGTACCTGTCTCTGGGCTGGATCGCGCGCGCTCCGCGGCTCGTCGCGGCACAGAGCGCGGCGGCGGCCCCGATCGTCGCGGCCTTCGAGCGCGGCCTGGCGGACGTCGAGCCGGTGGCGGCGCGGCCGACGGTCGCCGAAAGCATCCAGGTCGGCAACCCGGTCTCGCTCGGCTGGCGCGCGCTCGCGGCGATCCGCGAGTCGAACGGGACGGCGATCGCGCTGGCGGATCCGGAAATCCTGGAGGCGCAGCAGCTCGCCGGGCGGCTGGCCGGCGTTTTCGCCGAGCCCGCCGCGGCGACTTCCGTGGCGGCCGCCAGAAGGCTGCGCGAGCAGGGGGTGATCCGAAGCGATGAAGTCGTGGTCTGCAACATCACCGGCCACGGGCTCAAGCAGCCCGAAGCGGTCGCTCTGCCGGAGGAGGAGTTGCGGCCGATCCGCCCGTCGCTTGCGGCGCTCCGCGAGCGGCTCGAGAGGGAAAGCGGATGAGGCTGCCGCCGGGCGGCCCGGCTCCGCCGAAACGTAGCGTCCCGGCGCGACGCCGTCACACCGCGACGCCGTGCTCGCGGTACCAGCGCTCGGCGCCGGGATGGAGCGGAACGTCACGGGGAGTGGCGTCGGTATCCCGCCCGAGCTGGTCGATCCCGGCGTAGCTGCTTTCCCAGTAGATCTGGTCCTTGCGCGCCATGATCGCGTCGCAGATCTTGTAGGCGTCGTCGTCGGGCAGCGCCGCGCGCGTGTAGAGCGGCCAGCCGCTGTAATCGATGCAGGTGTGCTCCTGCGTGAGGTTCTTGTAGCGGCCCGGCCTGATCGTGTACTTGCGCCAGCCGAGGTCGAGCAGACGCCTGAAGGCGAAGTCGTCGAGCGTCACCGGCTGCATGCCGCACGCGAGCGCCTCGTCCAGCCAGAGCACCAGCCCTTCGTCGAAGATCGCGTCGATCGTCCCCTCGCCCAGAGCCTTCATCCGCCGCGCGTCGCCGGGCCCGCCGTTCAGCTGCAGGCTTCCGCCCCAGGACTCGATGTCCTGGAGCGTCATGTCGTACGCCGCGAGCGTCTGATCGAGGAGCACGCGTGTCGAGTGGGTGGCGTCCTCGCGGATCGAGAGCCGCAGCGGGTACCTCTTCTCCTTGATCTCGGCGAGCGAGCGGAGGCCGGTCCGCGGATGAATCGCGAAAACGAAGTGGTCGAGCGAAGGGTAGACGGCGAGAATGCGCACGGGCAGCGGCTCGGGAAACAGGCCCGTGCCGCGATAGGCCTGAGTGAGGAGGCCGGAGGGATTGATCATGGCCGCCTCCAGCTCGCCGCGACAGACGGCGTGCGCCAGGATGGGGGAGCCGGTGGACATCCGCAGCCACGGCTTGAAGCTTTCGTGCGAGCCGCTGCCGACGCAAATGCACATATCGCGCGGGCCGTAGTAAGGGGTGAGCGGGTTGCCGGCGATGTGCAGGCCGATTTCCCAGAGCATCAAAGCCCGTTGAAAGTTCGCGCCTTTAGGAAGCGGTTCCATGATCGACCTCCGGAGTCGCCGCCCGCCGGTCGGCCGTCCGGGCCGTTCCGGTCGTTCGGTTCCGCTACCTTACGGGGCTGCCGGCGGCGCTGTCAATAGGGAGGGGAAAAAACGCGGCGCCGTGCCGCTCCGGCGGCGCTTGAGTTTTGCGTGCGCCTGATAGAAAAGCGTTGGTGAGAGTGAAGGGAGGAAAAGCAGGGAAAGAACCATCCTGCATCCGGCCATGTCCCGGCAGAGCACAACCCGGACGGAGCTTCTTCGCAGATACGGGCTGGTCGCGCTGGCCTTCCTGCACATCGGCGTCGGTCGTGGCCTTCACGGCACGTTCGGCGTGTTCTTCGTCGCGATGCTGGACGCCTTCGGCTGGTCGCGCGCCGCGACCGCCGGCGCGATCTCGCTCGCGATCGTCTTCGAAGGCGTCTGCCTCCCGTGGGCGGGCGGTCTCATCGACCGCTTCGGCGGGCGCAGGACTCTGGTCGCGGGCGGCGCGCTCCTGGCCGCGGGCCTTGCGCTCGCCTCGACGGTTTCGACGCTCGCGGAGTTCTATTTCTGGATCGGCATCGTGAGCGCGGCGGGCATCGCCCTGATCGGCATGGTGCCGCACGCGGCCGTCATCGCGCGCGAGTTTCCGCAGCGGCGGGGCACCGCTCTCGGGATCGCCTGGGCGGGCGGCGGCGTCGGCATCGTGCTGCTGGTGCCGCTGGCGCAACTGATGGTCGACCGCTGGGGCTGGTCGGCGGCCTATCTCGGGCTCGCGGCGGTTACGGCGCTGATCGTGATTCCGCCGGTGCCGTTTTTCCTGCCGCGCGGCTCGAATCCCGCCCCGGAGCGGGCGGCGGGGGCGGAAGCGGAGCCCAAGAGCGAGCGCGAAGACGAGTGGACGGTCAAGAGGGCGCTCACGAACTCCGCTTTCTGGCTCCTGTTCATCGCGCGGACGCTGGCCAGCATGGGCAACCAGATCGTCGTCACGCATCAAATCGCCCACGCCGTCGACGTCGGCTTCCCGAAGGTCTTCGCCGCGTCGATCTTCGGGTTGATGGGCGTCATCAGCATCGGGGGGAGAATCCTCTTCGGCTATCTCGCCGACGTCTTGAACCGCCAGATGGTCTTTACGTGGGTGCAGATCGTCTCGGCGGCGGGAATCGCCGCATTGCTGGCGATGCACGACGCCTCGGCCCCGTGGCTGCTCTATGCCTACGCGGTCTGCTACGGGCTGGGCCAGGGATCGCGCGCCCTCGTGCTGTCGGCGATCTCGGCCGATATCTTTCACGGCAGGCACTTCGGGGCGATCTTCGGCTATTTCACGTTCAGCATCGGGCTCGGCGGCGCGGCCGGCGCCTGGCTCGGAGGCTTTCTCTTCGACCTCACGCGCAGCTACGCCGTGGCGTTCTGGGTATCCCTTGCATGTTTGATCGTTTCCGTGTTTATCGTTTGGGCGAGCGCGCGCGTGGTGGAAGCGCAGACCTCCGGGGAAAGGACCTGAGATGATTCACCTTTACACATGGGGCACGCCCAACGGGAAGAAGGTTTCGATCATGCTCGAGGAGATCGGCATGCCTTACGAGGTGCATCCCGTCAACCTCGCGCAGGGAGAGCAGCTCAGGCCCGAGTATCTCGCGATCAATCCGAACAACAAGATTCCGGCGATCGTTGACAGCGACGGGCCGGGGGGCCGACCGATGACGCTGTTCGAATCGGGAGCCATTCTGATGTATCTCGCGGAGAAATCGGGGAAGCTGTGGCCGACCGATATGCGCCGCCGCTATCGAGTGGTCCAGTGGCTGATGTTCCAGATGGGAGGCGTCGGTCCGATCTTCGGCCAGGCGAACTACTTCTTTCGCGCAGCGGAGAAGGTGCCCGCGGCCATCGAGCGGTTTCACAGGGAGGCCCTCCGGCTCTACGGGGTGCTGGATCGACATCTGGCCGCGAACGAGTTTCTCGGCGACGAGTACTCGATCGCCGACATCGCGACCTACCCGTGGGTGTCGCGCCATCCGATCCACCAGGTGAAGCTCGAGGATTTTCCCAACGTGAAGCGATGGTTCGACGCCGTCGGCGCGCGCCCGGCGGTTCAGCGGGGAATGGAAGTCCCGAAGCTGTGAAGCGGAAACGAAAAGTGCCGGCGCATTATCCAGAGTTCAACGGGAAGGCAGGAAAACCGGAAACCGGAAAATAAAAAGGAGCTGACGATGGCCAGAGCGCAGAAAATCGAAAAGCCCCGCGCGGAATGGGGCTCCGACGTGATCGTGGACCTGTTGAAGGCGTTCGAGTTCGAGTACGTGGCGCTGAACCCGGGCGCGACTTTCCGCGGCTTGCACGATTCCCTCGTCAACTACGGCGGCAACCACGCGCCGGAGATCATCCTGTGCACGCACGAGGAGATCGCGGTCGCCCTGGCGCACGGCTATGCCCGCGCCAAGGGCAGGCCGATGGCCGCCGCCGTACACAACGTCGTCGGGCTGCAGCATGCGGCGATGGCCATCTACAACGCCTGGTGCGATCGCCTGCCCGTGATCGTCTTGGGGGGCACCGGGCCCATGGATACCGCCAACCGCCGTCCCTGGATCGACTGGGTCCATACGGCACTGGTTCAGGGGAACCTCGTCCGCGACTTCGTCAAATGGGACGATCAGCCGGCGAGCGTCGAAGCCATTCCCGATTCCTTCATTCGCGCCTACAGGCTCGCGACCACCGATCCCCAGGGGCCGGTCTATCTGTGCTACGACGGAGACGTGCAGGAAAAGCGGCTCGACGGCGAGATCACCTTCCCCTCCCTCGACCGCTACCCGGCGCCGCTGCCGCTCCAAGCGCCCGAGGAAGGCTTCGAAAAGACGGTGCGGATGCTCCTCGAGGCGAGGCGGCCGGTGATCGTTGCGGACTGGGTCGGGAGGCGGGAAGCGGGATTCAGGGCGCTGGGCGAGCTGGCGGAGCTGCTCGCCGCTCCTGTGCTCGATCAGTTCGGACGGTTCAATTTTCCCGTCCACAACCCGCTGAACCTCACCGGGCAGCACGAAAAGGTGATTCCGCAGGCGGACCTGCTCCTCGCGCTCGACGTTCCGGACCTGGAAGGGGCGATCACCAAGCGGGTTCAGGAAAAGGGAAACCGCAGGCCGTCGCCTCTGCTCGCGCCCGGAGCCAAGATCATCAACGTCGCGCTCGACGATCTCCTCGTGCGCGCCTGGTCCGCGGACTTCAACAAGCTGCGCGAAGCGGACCTGATGATCCTGGCCGACACCTCGGTTTTCCTTCCCGAGCTGGTGCGAAGGCTGAGGGCCGAAAAGGAACGGCTCGGAAAGTTGCAGGGGGAGATCGACCGGCGGCGCGCGGAGTGGGGGAAACTCTACGCCGAGAAGCGGGAGGCGCTCGAAAAGGAGAAATCCGCCAAGTGGGACGAAAGGCCGATCGCCATGACCCGCCTCTACGCCGAGCTGAGCGAAGCGCTCAAGGGCGAGGATTGGGTCCTGACCAACGGCAGCTCCCAGGGCAAGGAAAATCTGTACCTTCCGGCTACGAACTTCAACCAGATTCTGGGCAAATACAAGGGCGGCGGGCTGGGCTACGGCCTGCCGGCGTCGCTCGGCGCGGCGCTGGCCTGCAAGGGGTCCGGGAAATTTTGCGTCGACATTCAGCCCGACGGCGATCTGCTCTTCACCGTGAGCGGGCTTTGGACCGCGGTCCATCACAAGATCCCGTTGCTGGTCGTCGTCTGCAGCAACCGGTCCTATTTCAACGACGAGGAACACCAGGAACGGATCGCGATCGCACGCAACCGGCCGGTCGAGAACAAGACCGTCGGAATCCGCATCGAGGACCCCGAAGTCGACTTCGGCGCGATGGCGAGAACCTACGGGTGCTGGGGCGCCGGCCCGATCACGGAGCCCAGGGATCTGACCAAGACATTGCGCGAGGCTGTGAAGGTGGTGAAGGAAGGAAGGCCGGCGCTGGTCGATGTGGTTTGCCAGATGAGATAGTTTCCGGCTCCCGGTGAAAGAAACAGAAGCCGGAAACCGTCAAACCCCCAGCTGTCCCGCCAAGTCGAGGAAGTCGCGGGCAACGTAGTCGTAGCGACCCGGAGGGGGAAGAGAGGAAGGCCGGTCCGGGCCGTGCTCCAGCGGCCGGTGGACGAAAGCGGTCCTCAGCCCCTGTCCTTGCGCCCCTTGCAGATCGTGCTCGTGGGCGGCGACCAGCATCACCTGTCCGGGGGCGAGGTCGAACAGGCGCGGCACCATCAGATAGACCTCCGGGTGGGGCTTGTAGCGGCGGACGATCTCGGCCGACAGGATGCAGTCCCACGGCAGGCCGGCCAGCTTGGCCATTTCCGTGAGCAGTGAAATGTTGCCGTTGGAGAGCGTCGTGACGATGAACCGGCTCTTCAGCCGCACCAGGCCCGGTACGGCGTCCGGCCATGGTTTCAGCCGGTGCCAGACGCGGTTGAGATGCTCGACCTCGTCGTCGGCGAGCCCTTCGATGCCGAACCGTTCGATGAGAGCGCGCAGGGAAGAGCGGTGCAGATCGTCGAGTCTGGTCCACGGCAGCTCGCCGTCGGCGACGCGCTTGAGCGAGGGGTGGTAGGCCGCCCGCCAGGCGTCGGCGAACGCGGCCCAGTCGACGGACAGGCCCCGGCTTTTCCCGAGCCGCTCGCCCTCCGCGATGATGCTGGAGCGCCAGTCGACCACGGTTCCGAACACGTCGAACGCGAGGACTTTGATTTCGCCTGGGTCTGCCATCGGCTCTCGGGCGCCCCGACGGTTTCGGCGACAGGCGTGCCTTGCCGCCTCGGGACGACGAATGGATATTAGTCCAACGCCCGGCGGCGGGCAAACGCGGGGCTGTGCGTACCGGCGGCTTGACGGCGCGGCGAAAAAGACCAATGGTTAAGGAGCGCCGGGCGCGGGCTTCGCCGCGAAACGCGCCCGCTTTTTCTCCGGCGACGGACAACGACCCCTGAGCGAGGAGGAGAGGCCTTCGAGCCTCGCGGCACCATGCAAAACGACCAGCGTTCTCCGGCAGCTCTGCCGCCGTCCATCGAGCCCGCCGGTTTTTTCTCCGGCGTCAAGATCGTTCCGATCATCGCGGGGATCGTCGTCGACATCGTGGCGACCTACGTGCTTGCCGGGGCTTACCTTTTCTACGTCGTGGCCGAGAAGGCCGCCGAGAAGGGCGGATTTTCCGAAGAGGCGGCCGCGGAATTCTGGGCCACCCAGGAAGGTCTGATCGCCTCGCTGGTGATCGGCGCGCTCGGCACGGCGATCGGCGGCTACTATGCCGCGCGCAGGGCGGGCCAGCTCGAAATCAAGCACGGCGCCCTGGTGGGCGTCGGATCCATCCTGGTCGGCGCTCTGATGCAGCTCGCGGGCTTCGATCAATCGGATCTTCCCCAGTGGTACTCGACCCTCGCCTATCTCGCCGCAATTCCCGCCGGCGCCCTGGGCGGCTATGCCGCGGAAGGACTGAAAAGTTTCTATCCCCCGGGGGAGGGCACAGGGGGCGGCGCATGACGTCCGGGAACCTGCCCGACCTGATCCTGCGGCGCGCGGAGCCGGCCGACTTTCCGGCGATCCTGCGGCTGCAGTCGGCGAACTACGTCGAGAACCTCCCGCCGGAAGAGCGCGCCCAGGGGTTTCTCTCGGCCGAGTTCACGGAAGAGCAAATCGCGGCGATGGCGGCCGATCTGGGAATCGTCGTGGCCGTGGCTCCCGGGGGTCTCGCCGGCTACGTCTGCGCGTTTCGCAACGAATTCGATCACGGCTCGCCCGTGCTGGCGCGCATGTTCGAGTGCTACGATCGGGCCGAGCTGGAGGGAAAGTTGCTGCGCGATTATCGCACTTACGTCTACGGCCCGGTTTGCGTCGCCAGGGAGCACCGGGGCTCGGGGGTTTTACGCGCTCTCTACGAGGCGCAGAAGCGAGACCTCGCCGGTCGTTTCGACGTCGGCGTCGCCTTCGTCGCGCGCGACAATCCCCATTCGCTCGCCGCTCACCGCGCCGGTCTGGGGATGGCGGAGGTCGGCGGGTTCGAGGTCGGACCGAGGCGCTATGCGATCCTGGCGTTTCGCCTTCCGGCGCTTGCACAATCCCGTCCGGTCTCATAGAATCGGCGCGTCGCCCGCGGCGGAAACGGCCGCCGGGGCGAATAGAAAGGACGAGCAATGGATGCGGAAGCCAAAAAAACGGCGCTGAGAATGATCCCGTACGGGCTGTACGTCCTCACGGCGGAAAGCCCCGACGGAAGGGTGGCGGCCTCGACGGTCAACTGGGTGACGCAGACGGCGTTTCAACCGCCGCTGGTGGTGGTCGGAGTCAAGGCGGACTCCGGGGCGCACGCCATCATCAAGGAAACCGGGATCTTTGCGCTGAACGTCCTGGGCAAGGATCAAAAGAGCCAGGCGTTCACCTTTTTCAAGCCGCTCGAACGCGAGGGGAACCGGATCGGCGGAGAGCCGTTCCGGAAAGGGGTGCTGGGGGCTCCGATTCTCGAAAGCGCGCCGGCCTTCGTCGAGTGCCGGCTCGTCGAGACGGTGGAGCGGGGCGACCACTCGATCTTCGTCGGCGAGGTGCAGGATGCGGGCGTGCAGGCGCTGCCCGCGGGCCGCCCGGACGATCTTACGCTGACGCTCAAAGATCTCGGCGACAAGGTCTTCTACGGCGGCTGATCGATCCGGCCGGGCCTCGTTGCGGCCGAAGGAGAAAGAGATGGCGAAAATAAGGCACATCGCTTATCGCGCCGCCGACGTCGACGGCATGGCGAAGTTCTTCGTCGAGGCTCTCGGGATGACCCTCTGCCAGAAGCGGGCGAACAACGCCGTCGATCTGTCCGACGGCACGGTCAACATCACGGTCCTGCCGCTCGACGCCGGCCTGCGGGATGGGGAAACGAGGCGGGCCGGGATCGATCACATCGGATTCACTCCGGAGGACGACGGGGAGACGGCCTCGATGATGGAGGCGGCCGGCGCGAGGAAGGCCGGAACCGTCAACCTCGGTACGGCTTACTACGAGGACAAGTTCGTGGGGCCCGAGGGCATCGTCGTCGACGTCGGCCACTGGGTCGGGGCCGCCCCGGTGGAGAAGGAGAAGCGGTGACGTTCCTTACCGGATCATCAGCCGCTCGGCCTTGCCCGAGTAGTTGATGAAGACGGTTTTCAGCTCGGTGAAGAAGTTCAGCCCTTCTTCCGCCATCTCACGCTCGCCTACTCCCGTCGCCTTGGTGCCGCCGAACGGCAGCTGCGCCTCGCCGCCGATGGTCGGCTCGTTCACGTGGACCATTCCGGTCTCGACCTCCTCGACGAAGTTCATGATCGTATCGACGTTCTCGGTGAAGATCGAGGCGGTGAGGCCGTAGTCGACCGCGTTGGCGCAGGCCAGGGCTTCTTCGAGGTTCCGGGCGGCGGTAACGCAGAGCACGGGGCCGAAGATCTCCTCCTTGAAGATGCGCATCGCCGGCGCGACGTCGTCGAAGATCGTCGGCTCGACGAAGTAGCCCTTCGGCAGGTGCTCCGGCCTCTTGCCGCCGAGGACGAGCCGGGCTCCCTCGCGCCGGCCGATCTCGATGTAGTCGAGATCGGTCCGGTACTGCTTCGCGTCGACGGCCGGCCCCATGTCGACGTTCTCGTCCAGCCCGGGCCCGATCTTGATCGCGCGAGCGCCCTCGGCGAGGCGCTCGACCAGCCGTTGCTTGATCTCCGGCGCGGCGATGACGCGCGAGGTCGCCGTGCAGCGCTGTCCGGTCGAGCCGAAAGCCCCGCCGTGGATCGCGGCGGCCGCCTTGTCGAGATCGGCGTCCGGCATGACGATCACCGCGTTCTTGCCGCCCATTTCGCAGGTCACTTTGGCTCCCCGGCGCGCCGCCTTGGCGTAGAGGGCGGCTCCCACCTCGTTGGAGCCGGTGAACGAGATCGCGCGCAGGGCCGGCGAGCCGACCATCGCTTCGCCGACCACCGAGCCGGAGCCGACGACCATGTTGAACACGCCCGGCGGCACGCCGGCTTCCTCGTAGATCTCCGTCAGGAGCGCCGCGGTGGCGGGCGTCAGCTCCGCGGGCTTGAAAACCACCGTGTTTCCCGCGACCAGCGCGGGCGCGGACTTCCAGACGGGGATCGCCCACGGGAAATTCCAGGGAGAGATCAGCCCGACGGCGCCGAGCGGCCGGCGAATCGTGTAGGTGAAGCAGTCGCGGGCTTCCGAGGGAAGGGTCTTGCCGTGCATCCGGAAGCCCTCGCCCGCGTAGAACTCGAGGAGCGAGATCCCCTTCAGCACCTCGCCCCTGGCTTCCTTCAGAATCTTTCCTTCCTCGCGGGTGAGCACGCGCGCGATCTCGTCGGCGCGCCGGCGGGCGATGTCCGCGGCGCGCCAGAGCACGCGGCCGCGCTCCGGCCCCGGAGTCTTCTTCCATGGTCTCCAGGCGGCCTGAGCGGCCGCGACGGCGCGCTCGACGTCCTCGGCGGTGGCGGCCGGGAACTCGGCGATCACGTCGTCCGGGTCGGCCGGGTTGACGTTTCGAATCAGGCGCTCGCTTTTCGGATGAAACCACTTGCCGTCGATATACGAGCCTGTCCGCATGGCAAGTCTCCTGTCCGCACCGGAGCGTTCGGACGCGGCCGGCTTCGGCCGTCCGGGCTCTCCGGCGCTACTTTCGCCCGAGCTCTCTCAGCAGCTTCTCCCAGCGGGCGTCGAGCTTCTCGTACTCCTCCGTGGTCCTGCCTTCCTGGTCCGGGTACCAGCGCTTGAAGCCGTAGTCCTGCGTGGGATTGCCGTACTGGTATTTGGCGAGCACCTTCTGGCCGTCGGCCCCGAGGATGAAGTCGGCGAAGAGCAGGGCGGCGTGCGGATGAGGCGGCTGGGCGGCGACGGCCGTCGAGCCCGAGTTCGTCGGCACGACATCCATCGGCACCCAGGCGATCGGCGCCCCTTCGGCGATGGAGACTTCCGCGTGGTTGCGGAACGTCGTCGGCGACAGCCCCACCTCGCCCGAGATCACCATGTCCAGGAGCGCGCGCCCGGAGACGTTGTGGATCGCCGGGTTTTGCGCCTTGAGCCTCTGCAGGAACTCTTCGCCCTTGAACTTGAGCATCGCGCCGATGGTCCGCGTCCCGGTGTCCGAGCCCGCGAGGCCGATCTTGTCCTTGAGGCGCGGGTTCAGGAGCCCCTCGTAGTTTTTGGGGACGGCGTCGGCGGGAATCGATTTCTTGTTGTAGGAGAGAACGATGTGCGATTCGCGGTCGATGGCCCAGTAGACCAGACCTTTCCTGGCGGCGGGCTGTTTGCTGAAGTCGGGATACCTGGAAAGCGGCGGCGAGAAATAGGGCAGCAAGAGCCTGTTGTCGAGCATGAAACGCAGCAGGGGAATCGTGGACTCGATCGTATCGACGATGAAGCGGCGGGCCTGGCTTTCGGTCACGACCCTTGCGGTCAGCTCCTGGCTCGTGGCCCGGTAGGCCTCCACCTTGACCCCGGGGTACTTTTTCTCGAACGTCGCCGCCAGCTCCTTGTAGGATCCGCCCGCCAGGGAGGTGTACCACGTGACCTTGCCCTCGTTCCTGGCTCCGGCATAGAGCACCTGCTCCCGGTCCGGCCGGTCGTAGGCGGCGAGGTCGGCGGCTTTCGCGGGCCGCCCGCCCTGCGCCCAGGCCGCGCTGGAGCAGGTCACCGCCAGAATCAAGGCGCAAAAGCCGTTGACGAGCTCACCGGCACGCGGAGATCGCGGCCCGACGTTGTTGCGACCGCTCTGTCCGGGTCTCGGTCTTCTTTCGGTCGATGTCCACCTGGCGGTGAACTCCTCGGTCGATCCCATTCGAAGCTCCTCCTTGCGATGCACCGCAGGGTCCGCGCTCCCGCGGGTTCAATAGCCCTGCTCGAGCAGCTGGTGATAGAACAGCTTCAGGAAGCTGCGCAGCCGCTCCGGCCTCTTGTAATGGGCGAATTCCTGCGGCACCTTGAATTCCTTTTCGATCTGCTCCAGCGTCTTTCCCGCCCGCACCATCCTGGCGACCTCGTCGCGCATCACGATGAAATAGCGCTTTTGCTCCTCGAGGTCCCGGACGCCGCGGCCGACGTGCACCGGCCCGTGGCCGGGAACGTACGTGTCCACCGGCAGGTTGCGGGCCATGATCCGGTCGAGAATGTCGATCCAGCCCTGGACGTTCGAGTAAAAGATCTCTCCCGACTCGCCTTGACCGGGATGGATTTCCGTGTCGAGGAGGTCGCCCATCAGCATCACGCGCTTCTGCGGGATGTAGACGGTGAGATCGCCGGTGCTGTGGCCCCGGCCTTCGGCCGTGATCTGGAAGGTGAGCCCTCCGAAGTAGAGCGTCATGCTGCCGTCGAAGGCGATGTCGGGCCGCACCAGCTCTCCCTTGCGGTAGGCGGCGTACCGCGGATCGTTCGAGCTCTTGCGCTGCTCGAACTCCCTGCCTTCCTGCATGAAGAGGTCTCTGGCCTGGTTCCTGGTCGCGATGTAGATCGGCCGGTCCTCGCGGAAATGCCAGGCGCCCGAAGAATGGTCGCCGGCGCTGTGGGAAGAGATCAGGTACCGCACCTTCTTGTCCGTCAATTTGCGGATGCCCGCCAGCGTCTGGTCGGCGTTGTCGATGTGAAAGTCGAGCACGAGCACGCCGTCGTCCGTGATCACCACGGTCGAGTTTCCCGACCCGCGGGAGTGCTCGAACATGTAGACGCCGTCGGTCACTTTCACCGGCGTCATCCGGACCGGCGCCGAGGCGCCGGCCGCCGCCAGCCAGACCAGGGGCAAAAGAAGCCGAACCGTCCCTTTCATGGCGCCACCTCCACGGCTTGCGTTACGAGGAGCAGAGGCCGAGCGTCTTCGCCATCTCCAGCGTCCGGCGCGCCCGTTCGACGATCGGGCGGTCGATCAGCTGGCCGCCGAACGCGATCGAGCCGTCGCCGCGAGCGGTCGCCTCTTCGAAGGCCTGCAGGATCCTGCGGCAGTAGTCGATTTCGTCCGGCGTCGGGCTGAAGACGGCGTTGATCGGATCGATCTGCGAGGGGTGAATCAGCGACATGCCGGAAAAGCCCAGGCGCCGCGACTGGCGGGCGAAGGCGAGCAGGCCCTCGGAGTCCTTGAGGTCGACCCAGACGCCGTCGACCGCCTGGACGTGGGCCGACGCCGCGGCGACCACGAGCGCGGAGCGCGCGTAGAGCATGTCGCGGGCCTCGCCTTCGCGCGCCGCCGGCAGGCCGATCTCGCGGCCGAAATCCTCGGCGCCGAACATCAGGCCGGTGACCCGCGGCGAGCTGGCGGCGATGGCCGGCGCGTTGAGCAGGCCGCGCGGGCTTTCGACGGCGATCAGGAGCCGCACGCCGCCGGGGGCCATCCCGAGCTTCGGCTCGCGCTCGTCGAGGATCTCTGCGACCCGGCGCACCTCCTCCGGCGTCTCGACCTTGGGGCAGACGAGGCCGTCGAGACCGGGGCGGACCACCGCTTCGAGATCGTCGTGCATGCGCTCGTGGCCGATGGCGTTGATGCGCACGAAGCGCGCCGGAGAGCCCGGGGCCTTTTCCCGCGGCAGCGACGCGGCGATGTTGGCGCGCGCCGCGTCCTTCTCGCCCGGCGCGACGCCGTCCTCGAGGTCGAGCATGACGGCGTCGGCGTTGAGGCCGAGCGCCTTGTCGATCATCTTCTGCCGGTGGCCCGGCACGAACATCCAGGAGCGCTTGAGGTCCATTCGTTTCTCCGACACCTTGCGCGGCGGCAGGGAGGCGGCCGGGGCTCGCCTCCGGTCCGCGCCGCCGATCTCTCTGCGCTTCCTTACAACAAGGCCGGTCAAATGTCTATTCGCGGCCGATGGTCGCGGAGGTTGCGCCGCCGGCGATTTCGTACGATAAGGGAAAGATATCTTTCGACTCCCTGCGTTCCAACATGAAAGCCCGAACGTTCAAGCTGCTCCTGCCGCTGATCGCCGTCACCGTTCAATCCAACTCCGCGACCACGATCATCCCGCCGTTTCTCGACGAGCTGCGCGTTCCCGTCGCCGGGATCGGCACGCTGGTTTCGCTCGGGCCGATCTTCGCGCTGGCCTCGCGCCTGCCGATCGGCATGATCTACGAGCGCGGCCGCGCCCGGCTGCTGATCGTCGCCTCGGTGCTGACCATGGGCGCGACCAACTTCGCCTACAGCCTGGCCTCGGACGCGCTGACGTTCGCGATCGTGCAGGCGTTGAACGGCTTCGCTTACGGCGCGCTGACGACTTCCTACATGGCTTTCTACGTCGAATCGCTGCCGCCGGAGGAGAACCGCAACCACGCCATGGGCTACTACGTCGGCACGCTCGCGGTGGGCTATTCGACCGGAAACTTCTTCGGCGGGTGGTTCGCCGACCGTTTCGGCTACGACTCGACCTTCCAGGCCGCGGCGTTCCTGTCGCTCGTCCCGTGCGTTCTGCTGTGGCGGCTGCACGTCCCCGAAGGCCCGGCGAAGAGAGGCGGGGCGAAGGCGGCCGGGGCGGGCGTCCGCGGCTCCTGGAGGGCGCTGCTCGAGCCCGAGCTGGCCACGGTGGCGGCCGTCGCGCTGATCCTCAACCTGCTGCACCAGATGGGGGGCGTGTTCATCTCGCTTTACGGCCTGAGCGTCGGGATGAGCCTGACGCAGATCGGCGCGATCCGCGCCGCGTACGCCGGGTGCAACGCGATCACGCGGCCGATCAGCGGCCACGTCGTGAACAGGGTCGGCCACCGGGGCCTCTCCTACGCCGGGATCCCGCTGCAGTCCGCGATCCTGATGACGATCCCGCTTTTCACCGGCTTCGGCGCGATCATGACCGCCTACGTGAGCTCGGGGCTGATGCGCGCGATCGTGATCGTGGCCAACGCCGTCGGGCTGGTCCAGGACGTCGACGAGAACCGGGTGCGGCGCGGCGTGGCCTCGGGGGTTTACAATGCCGCGGGCGATCTGGGGAACATTCTCGGGCCGGCGGTCGGCGGCCTGATCGCCCACGCCGCCGGCATCGGCGGCGTTTTCGTCGCGGGCTCCGCCGGCGCGACGCTGCTCTTCCTGTTCCTGATGGGGGCGGTCCGGCGGCTGCGGCGCGCGGCGCCGGCCGCCGAGCCCTCGTGACCGGGCCGGCGCGTCAGTAGGATTTCGGCATTCCGAGCACGTGCTGGCCGAGATAGGCGAGCACCAGGTTGTTGCTCACCGGCGCGACCGTGAGCAGCCGGGTCTCGCGGAACTTGCGCTCGACATCGTAGTCGACGGCGAAGCCGTAGCCGCCGTGGGTCGTGAGGCAGACATTCGCCGCCTCCCACGCCGCTTCGGAGGCGAGCAGCTTGGCCATGTTGGCCTCGGCGCCGCAGCGTTCGTTGCGGTCGAACTTGGTCGCCGCCTGGTAGCGCACCAGATCCGCGGCCTCGATGGCGGCGAAGGCCCGGGCGATCGGGAATTGCACGCCCTGATTCGCGCCGATGGGCCGGCCGAAGACGACGCGCTCCGAAGCGTATTTCGCGGCGCGCTCGATGAACCAGCGGCCGTCGCCGATCGCCTCGGCGGCGACCAGGATGCGTTCGGCGTTCCAGCCGTCGATGATGTAGCGAAACCCCATTCCCTCCTCGCCGACGAGGTTTTCCGCCGGAACCTCGACGCCGTCGAAGAACAACGCGTTGGTGTGATGGTTGATCATGAGATCGAGCGGCCTCACCTCGAGCCTGCCCTTCGCTTCCCGCAGATCGACGATGAAGACGGACAGGCCCCTGGTCTTGTCCTCCAGCTCCTCGTAGGGCGTGGTGCGCGCGAGCAGCAGCATGAGGTCGGACTGGAGCACGCGGGAGATGAAGATCTTCTGCCCGTGGATGACGTACCGGTCGCCGCGGCGGGTGGCCGTGGTCTGCAGGCGGGTGGTTTCCGAGCCGGAGTTGGGCTCGGTCACGGCGAACGCCTGCAGCCGGAGCTCGCCGGTCGCGATCCGGGGGAGATAGCGCCTTTTCTGCTCCTCGCTGCCGTGGCGCAGCAGCGTGCCCATGGTGTACATCTGCGCGTGGCACGGGGTGGCGACGCCGCCCGAGCGGTTGATCTCCTCGAGGATGATGCTCGCCTCGGTGATGCCGAGCCCGCTGCCGCCGTACTCCTCGGGAATCAGCGCCGCGAGCCAGCCGAGCTCGGAAAGCTTGCGCACGAAGGCTTCCGGGTATTCTTTCTTCGCGTCGATCGCGCGCCAGTAGGAGTCCGGAAATTCCTTGCAAACGCGGCGGATCTCTTCGCGCAGCTGGAGCTGCTCCGCGGTCAGGTTGAAATCCATCGGCTCCTCCTATAATTAACGGTCTCACTAATAGCGTAAACTCGGCGGCGCAGAAAGAGGAGCGCGATCATGGCGGTCAAACCCGGATGGGAAGGGCGTTATTTCGAGGATTTCGAGGTGGGCGACGTCTACCGCTGCCGCCTCGGGCGCACGGTCACCGAGGCGGACAACATCTGGTTCACGCTGCTGACGAACAACACCAACCAGATCCATTTCAACAACGAGTACGGCAAGCGCACCGAGTTCGGCAAGTGTCTGATCAACAGCGCGCTGACGCTCGCCATCGTCGCCGGGATGGGAGTCGCCGACGTGAGCGAGAACGGCTTCGCGCTCGGCTGGGACGAGATCAAGCTGCCGAATCCGGTCTTCGCCGGCGACACGCTCTATTCGGAGTCCGAGGTCCTGGAAAAGCGGGAGTCGAGGTCGAAGCCGCAGTGGGGCATCGTCAAGGTGCGAACCCGGGGAGTCAAGCAGGACGGCAGCGTCGTCATCGAGTACACGCGCAGCGTGATGGTGTGGAAAAAGGCGCACGCGCCGAAAAAGGACCTGTTCCCGGCGGTCAAGGAAAGCAAATAGCCGGGCTCGGGAAGGGAATGACGAACAGCGAAAAGCCTTCCCGCGCTCTCGACGGCGTGAGGATCCTCTCCTTCGAGCAGGTGCTCTCGGGGCCGTTCGCGACCTGCCTGCTCGCGGACATGGGCGCGGAAGTGATCAAGGTCGAGCGGCCGGGCACCGGCGACGTCATCCGGAGCTGGGACTCGGTGGTGCGCGGCTTGTCGTCCGGATACGTCTGGCTCAACCGCAACAAGCGCAGCCTGACCGTCGACGTCAAGCAGGAAGGCGGGCGGGAGATCCTGCATCGGCTCGCGCGGCGGTCGGACGTCTTCTTCGAGAACTACGCGCCGGGAGTCGCCGCCCGGCTCGGGCTGGGCTACGAGAGCTTGAGCGGCCTCAACCCGCGCCTGATCTACTGCTCGCTCTCCGGGTACGGGCAGGACGGGCCGTACCGCGACGTCAAGGCCTACGATCTGTTGATCCAGGGAGAGGCCGGCATCATCGCGACCACCGGCTACCCGGACCGTCCGGCGCGGGCGGGGATCGCGATCGCCGACATCGCTTCGGGGATGTACGCCGCGATCGGCATCCTGTTGGCGCTCTACCAGCGCGAGAAGAGCGGCCAGGGCCAGTACATCGACGTCTCGATGTTCGACTCGATCGTTTCCTGGCTCGGCTACTTTCCGCATCACTACTGGCACGCGGGCGAGGAGCCTCAGCGCATCGGGATGCGCCACCATTACGTGACGCCCTATGGTCCCTATCTCGCGGCCGACGGGGAATACGTGAACCTGGCGGTCGCGAGCGCCGCCGACTGGGAAATCTTCTGCCGGGAGGTGATCGAGCGGCCCGATCTGCTCGAGGACTCGCGCTTCAAGACGGTCGAAGCCCGGCGCAGGAATCGCGCCGAGCTGGAAGAGACGATCGAGCGGATCTTTCTCGGCCGCGACCACCGCCACTGGCTGGCGCGGCTCAAGAAGGCCGGCCTGCCTCACGGCGAGGTCCGCGGCATCGCTTCGGTGCTGGCGCATCCGCAGGTTGCGGCGCGCCGGTTGATCCGCGAGGTGGAGTCGCCGGTGGGGAAGGTGCCGGTCATCGCCAACGCGCTGAAGATGTCCGGGAGCGAATGCCGCTATGACCGCGTTCCGGCGCTGGGCGAAGACACCGAAGCGATCCTGCGCGAGATCGGCTACGACAGCGAGGCGATCGGGCGGCTGAGGCGTGACCGGACGATCTGAGACGGGCCCGCGCGGTCGCGCGGCAGCGAGCGGGTCGAGCACATGGAGCGGACGCGCAAACGGGTCGTGGGGGTGCTGGGAGCGTCCCTGAGCGACGCTCCGGACGGTGCCCACATTACTGCGGCCGAACGGAGCGCCGCCCGGCTCGGCGAGGCGGTCGCCGCGCGCGGCTGCGTGCTGATCACGGGGGCCACCACGGGGCTGCCGGCGCGTGCGGCGCGGGCCTGCCGCGAGCGGGGAGGGCTGGCCGTGGGGGTCTCGCCGGCCGCGAACCCCGAGGAGCACGTCAGCCGCTACCGCCTGCCCGACGACGGGGCGGATGTGATCGTCTACACCGGTTTCGGCTTGAAGGGCCGCAACGTGATCACCGTGCGCTCGGCGGACGTCGTGATCGTCGTCGGTGGCGCGACCGGAACCCTCAACGAGTTCACGATCGCCTGCGACGAAGGGAAGGTCATCGGCGTTCTGGAAGGCAGCGGGGGCGTCGCCGACCACATCCGGGAGATCGTCGCCTTCTGCAAAAAGCCCGTGCCCGGCGCTCTGATCTTCGAGCGCGATCCGGAAACGCTCCTCGACCGTTGCCTGGAAGCCTTCGAGAGATCCCGGCTGCCGGCCTGACGGGCCTCCCCCATTACAACCCGAAGAGCTCCGCCGCCGTCTTCCCGAGCATCGCGCTCCGCTCTTCGGAGGAACAGGGAGCCTGGCGGATCATGTCGAGCGACTCGGTCAGGTTCGCGGCGCTCTTGCACTCCAGCGGGTAATCGCTGCCGAACATGATGCGGTCCGCGGTCGTCATGTTGAACGCGGCCGCGAGCGCGGGATGCCAGGCGCCGGTGCCCGCGGTGTCGAAGTAGAGGCGGCGGAACAGCGCCTCGAACCGCTCCGCGAGCCCGAGCCGGTTTTGCTCCGAGCGGGTCTTGAGGTAGCCCTTCAGCCCGGCCGGCACCGGGGCGTCCGGCGGCTCGAAGAACGCCATCATCCTCCCCTTCAACGACGAAGCCGCGCCGCCGAGATGCGGCATGACGAACTTCAGCTCCGGGAAGCGCGGCAGCACGCTCGCCAGCACGCGCACGATCGCCTGCGTCGTTTCCAGCGGACGGAACACGCAGCGGTCGAGATTGTAAGTGGTTTCGGAGCCGGTCGGCCTCGATTGCGGATGGATGACGATCGGCAGCCCGTTCCTCTGGATGATCTCGTAGAGCGGGTCCATCACCGGATTGTCGAGCTGAATGTCGAGGTGGCAGGCGAGCAGCGCGACCGCGCGGAGCCCGAGCTCGCCGATCCCACGCTCGAGCTCGCGCCTGGCGGCCTCGGGCTCGTGCACGGGCAGGTGGATCGCGCCGCGGAACCGGCCGGGATATTTGCGCTCGACCTCGGCGATGCCGTCGTTCAGCGCCCGCGCGACGTCCGGCCCGAGCACCTGCACCTGATCGGTGAGGATCGAGACGCCGACGCCGGCTTCGTCCATCACGGCGAGGTGGGCGTCGAGGTTCTTGCGCGACGGGCTCAGTGTCAGGCTGATTTCTCTGGTGACGATCCGCGGCCCGCCGGCCTGCGCCGCCAGGCGGTCGAAGACCTCCGGGGGCATGTAGTGGTGATGGACGTCGACGATGAAATCGACCGCAGCCATGACTCGGTTCTCGCTCCTTTCCTTTCGCTCCCGGCGGTCTTCGCCGGACCTTTACCGCATAGCTCATTTCTCCGCGCAAACCAACAGCGCGGCGGCGAGGCCGGCGGCGCGGAGAGGCGGGAGATCAGCGGCCGGCGGGCGGACGGGAGAGAGGCGTGCCGCCGCGGGCGAGCCGCTGGGCGATGATCTCGTAGACTTCCGGGCAAAAGCCGAGCCCGAGGTGGGTGGTGGAGACCTCGATGTGGTCCACGTTGGCGCCTGCGGGATCGAGGCAGGCCTCCCATGCGACCACGCGGTCCGCCCGCGAGTAGATCGCGGTCACCGGGGTCAGGAGCGAGGTCCGGTTGCGCGCCTCGATCTCCAGCGCGATCGCGTCGACGTCGATTCCCCGGCGGCGCATCGAGCGTGCCACCACGGTGTATTTCGGGCCGCCGACCACCGGAGTTCCGAGGGTGATCACCTGATCCACGAGGTCGGGCCGCTCGCGCGCCGCTTCGCGCGCGAGGTAGCCGCCGAAGCTCCACCCGACGAGCTGGACCTTCCTGGTCGTCCGGCGGGCGAGCGTCATGACGCGGCGGAGCACGCGGCGCATCTGGGTTGCGGCGTCGCCGCTATTGGTGCCGCCGCCGATGCCGCGGACGTGGTAGCCGAGATAACGGAGGTAGGTCTGGAGAGCGGCAGTGGAAAGGTTTCCGGCGCCGTAACCCGGCAGAACGATCACCGGCTGGCCGCTGCCCCGAGGTTGCCGCGCCAGACAGGGAAACCACATGAGAAGACGCGGCAGCTCCACGAAGCCCCGGATCTCGTAGAACAGCCCCGCGACCGGCGGCGGCTGAAGAATTCGAGCGACCGTGTTGGCCGGGTCATCGGCCGGAGCCCGGCGGGCGGAGAGGCTTTCTTTGAAATCGGCCACGTGCTGAACACGAAAAGGGTAGGCGAGAGCGGCCCTGGAAGTCAAGGAAGCCGGGAGCGCCACGGGTAAGAAACACGGGAAGAGCCGGGACCGGGCCGGCTCTCCCCGCAGCGGGACGGGAGCGCTAGGAGCGTCGCGTATGCGGCCTGCGAAATCCGCGGCCGGAGGCGAAGAGCTTCTCGAGCCGTTCTCTCTGCTCGGGGGTCAGAACCGACCGTCCGTTCTCCAGCGCTTCGATCCGCAGATAGCGCAGCTCGGAGCGAAGCTTTTCCGCCTCGGCGATCTTGAGCTTCGTCTGGATCAGATTGACGGGGCTCTCCTGCAGGAGCACGGCGATCTGCTCCTCGACTTCTCGCAGCTGCCTGACGAGCGGAGCGGTCTGCGCCCGGTGCTGGCTCCGTATCTTTTCGAGCTCCGCCACCTGGTCGCCGGTCAGGTCGAGCTCGTTGCGGTGTTCGAGGGCGATGGTGACCCACGGGGCTCTGGCGGCGAGCAGCGCCTGCTTGCGCCGCCCGGCTTCGCCCCATCCCTTCCCGGGCCCTTCCTCGCCGGCCGGAGCCGCCGAGCCCGCATGCGAAAGCGAGAGAACAATCAATCCTGCCGCGGCGGCGGAAAGAAATCTGCCGAAATTGCCCATAACCCCTCCTCGGAAACGGTATGCAATTTCTTGGACGCTCCCGGGCCGGGGAGGTTTACACGCCGCCGCTTCCGAAGTCCGATCGTCGTCCTCCTCCCGATAGCCGCGCGCCGCACACCAGGGGGCACGCTCGCGGGGTCATGACCCGGGGCGCGCCGGAACCAGGATGAAGCGAACGCGCCGGTTCCGCTGGCGGCAGTCTTCGGTCTTTTCGACGCAGACCGGCACCTCCTCGCCGAAGCTGATGGTCGTCATGCGCTCGCCGGCAACCCCGAGGCGCGCGAGATAATCTCGCGCCGAGCGCGCGCGCCGGGCCCCGAGGGCGATGTTGTATTCGTTGGTGCCGCGGTCGTCGCAATGGCCTTCGACCTCGACGCGCGCCGCGGGGTTGTCCTTCAGCCATCGCGCGTTGTTTTGGAGCGTTTCCACCGCGTCGGCCCGCAACGCGGCGCTGTCGAAATCGAAGTAGATCTCCTGCAGCGGGCTCGACGGCGGCGTCGACGGCGGCGCGCCGCGCTGCAGGGCGTCGAGGCTCGACGGACCGCCCCCGGCGGCGGTCTCTGCCGGCGCGCCTCGCGCCCGCGTCACGCTTGGATTTTCCGTCGTCCAGGCGGGCCAGGGGATTCTGGGGCCGGATACCACACCTCCGCCGCACCCGATCAGTGCGAACAGCGATCCTGCGCCGATCCAGTGGCGTAATCGTCCGCTCATTCCTTGCCCTCCAGCGCGCGAGTCATCGCCCGCTTGCAAACGCGCGTATTGTGTACCATCGGGTGAAACGGCGTCAAACGAAGTCCTCCTTGCAGCGCCGGCTGCGATACGTCAAATTCATATGATAGTTCCCGGGTTCCGGTTTCCGCGGATTTCCGTGGCAGCCGGCGGGAAGCGGCGGGCGTTCAAAAGTTTTGCAAATCGCGGATTGCAAGATCTCGCGCATCTGGCCGCTCGGCGTCCCGGGTCCGAGGTCCGGAGACTTCCGTTTCTGCCGCGCTCTGCGCGGCAACGGCTTGAACGGAGCGAAGCGATTGAACGGTTCGAGCGGGAGCGAAGCGACTTTTTGGCCGCGATACGATGCCCGGCTACGCGCGGCCTCGCTCGCAATGCGGCGGCGGGTTTCGCCGACGGCGAGCACGCGCGAAACGGAGGTTGCATTTTGAACGAAGCCCGGAGTGAAGCACGGGCGCCTGTCGTCGTGGCGGCCGGCGTCTGCAAGAGCTTCGGCGCGCGAGTGGCCGTCGACAATCTCAGCCTGGAGGTGCCCGCGCGAACGTGTTTCGGCCTGTTGGGGCCGAACGGCGCGGGGAAAACGACCACGTTGCGGATGATCTACGGCGTGACGCGCGCGACGCGCGGCACGATCCGCGTCTTCGGCATGGACATCGGCCGCGAGCCGCGCCGCGTGCGCCGCCGCCTGGGCGTGACGCTGCAACAAAACGTGTTGCTCGAAGCGCTCTCGCCTCGAGAGAACCTGCGCGTGTTCGGACGCTACCACCTGCTCGCGGAGCCGGAGCTGTCCCGGCGGGCCGAAGAGCTGATCGAGTTTCTGGAGCTGGGATCGCATGCCGACACTCCCGTGCGCCATCTCTCGGGCGGGTTCCAGCGCCGGCTCGCGATCGCGATGTCCCTCATGAACCGCCCGGAGCTCCTGATTCTCGACGAGCCGACGACCGGGCTGGATCCGGCGGTCCGCCTCGCCCTGTGGTCGCGGATCCGCGAGCTTCGGGCCGCGGGCACGACCGTGCTCCTGACCACGCACTACATGGACGAGGCCCAGCGGCTGTGCGATTCGGTCGCCATCATCGCCGGAGGCAGAGTGATCGGCGAGGGAGCGCCGGCCGATCTGATCGCGAGCCGCCTCGCTCCCGAAGCCGTAGAGTTCGAGTGCAGCCGGGCGGAGGAGTCGGTCCTGCTCGACGGGCTGGAGGGCTCCGCGCGGCGGCTGAGAGCCGGGAACCGGCTCATGCTCTACGTTGAGGACGCCGCTCTTCTGATCGAGCGCATCCGCCGCTACGATCGGGGCGACCGGCGGCCGGTCATCGTCCGGCCGACGAATCTCGAGGACGTCTTTCTGGCGCTCACGGGCACCAGCCTGGAGGGGGGCGCGTGAGCGTGTCGTTGCCGTACGCGCTGGCGGTGTGGCGCCGCAACGCGGCGATGTACCGCCGCACGTGGACCTGGAACATCCTGCCCAATTTCTTCGAGCCGGTGTTCTATCTGTTTTCGATCGGCGTCGGGCTCGGAGCCTACGTCTCCGAGATGGGGGGCACGTCCTACGTCGCGTTTCTCGCACCCGGTCTGGTCTGCGTCGCCGCCATGAACGGAGCCAGCTTCGAGGTCACCTACAACATTTATGTCCGGCTCACGTTCGAGAAGGCGTACGACGCGATGCTGACCGCTCCCATCGAGCCGGACGACGTGCTCGCGGGCGAAGTGCTGTGGGCCGTCACCCGGGCCTGCATCTACGGCGGCTGCTTCTATCTCGTCCTGCTGTTCTTCGGCCTGGCGCCGCTGCCGAGATCGCTCTGGGCGATTCCGGTCATTCCTCTGACGGGGCTGTTGTTCTCGGCGATCGGGATCGTTTTTTCGCTGCGCATTCCCAACATCGACTTCTTCAGCTTCTATTTCACGCTGTTCCTGACGCCGCTGTTTCTCTTTTCCGACGTCTTCTTTCCGCTGAACGAGCGGTTGAGCGGAGCCTGGCTGTGGGTCGCCGAAGCTTTGCCGCTCCTGCATCCGGTGCGCCTGGCCCGGCTCGCCTTCCAGGGCGAAGCTCCGGCGATTCTGTGGTGGGACCTCGCCTACTGCGCGGCGCTTTCGGCGGCGCTGCTCGCGTGGGCGAGGCGCTGGACGCGGGCGCGGCTCACCAATTGATCCGATGAAGTTCGATACGGGCCTGCTGGTTCACGACCTGAGCGCTATGCCGGCGATAGCGAGGGCCGCCGAGGCGCTCGGCTTCGACGGCCTGTGGACGTTCGAGACCGCGCACGACGCCTTCCTGCCGCTGGTGCTGGCGGCGGAGCACAGCCGGCGGCTCACGCTCGGCACGAGCATCGCGGTAGCCTTCTCGCGCAGCCCGACGGTGCTCGCCTACGTCGCCTGGGATCTCGCGCGCTTCTCCCGGGGGCGCTTCATCCTGGGGCTCGGGACCCAGGTCAAAGGGCACAACGAGCGGCGCTTCGGCGTCAAATGGGAGCGGCCCGTCGACAAGATGCGCGACGTGATCGGCGCCCTGCGGGCGATCTGGGACTGCTGGCGGAACCGCACGCGGCTCGATTACCGCGGAGAGTTCTTCAAGCTCGATCTGATGACGCCGTTTTTCAGCCCGCCGCCGCACGACTACGCGCGCATTCCGATCTACCTCGCCGGCGTGAACCGGCGGATGTGCGAGCTCGCGGGTGAGCTGTGCGACGGGTTTCACGCTCACCCGCTCAGCTCGGCGCGCTACCTGCGGGAAGCGGTGCTCCCCAACATCCGCACCGGCCTCGCCCGGAGCGGGCGGGAGCGGAGCTCGATCGAGATTTGCAGCAGCATCTTCGTCATTCCCGACGACGACCCCGCGGAGGCATCGCGCCACGAGGCCGAGGTGCGAAGGCAGATCGCCTTTTACGCCAGCACGCCCGTCTATCGGCCGGTTCTCGCCCTGCACGGCTGGGGCGAGACCGCCGACCGGCTTCGGCGAATGGCTGCGCGCGGCGACTGGAAGGAAATGGGCGGATTGATCACCGACGAGATGCTGGAGACCTTCGCGCTTCGGGGCAGCTGGGCAGAGCTTCCGGCGATGGTCCGGCGCAGGTACGACGGGCTGCTGGATCGCGTGAGCTACTATTTTCCGTTCGTGCCGGGGGAAAACGATCCCGGCTGGAAGGCCGCCGTCGCGGGTTTTCGCGCAAAAGTGTCTGAATGAGCCGGGTTTGTGATTGAGGGGGGACGCGACGGCAGCCCTCCGCGGCCGACAGGTTTATCGGCGGGATGGTAACCTGCGTACTCAAAATTGCGAATCGCTTGGCGTCCTTTCGCACCGCCGCCAGTCGGTATCGCTCTTTTCCGGTCAGAAGGGCTTGGAAGCGCCGCCTTTTCTCCTGGCACGGCGTTTGCGCCGGGACCCCGAGGGAGATGGGTAGCATGACGATTTCTCTGCCCTTTTTCCTCGCGCTGGCGGCCGTTGCCGGCGGTGGGGCGTGCTGGATCCTTTTCCCCCGTATACGGGAACGTTACTGGCGCTTTCGCGGCGCCAGGATCGTCAAGTGTCCCGACACGGGCAACCTGGCCGAAGCCGAGGTTTACGCTTCGCTCGCGGCGTTGACCGGCGCCTGGTGGCGGCCGCTACGGCGCGTGAAGAGCTGCTCTCTGTGGCCGGCCTGGAAAAGGTGCACCCGAAGGTGCGGCAGGGAGAACTGGCCCAGGGCGTAGAAACGCTTGCCCCTGTTCCCGAGGCGGCCCGATCCGCCGCCCAGGCGATGAATTGGCGCCTGACCGGGAACCGGTCGGGGTTCCGGGTCTGCAGCTTGAACGGCGGAGAGCCCCCGATGCTCCCCGCCGTTTCCAGAAGAAAAACTCGAGCTATCCTTCCCAGATCGGCTTGACGTGGGTGTCGAGCCATTTCTTCGGGTCTTCCAGGAAGGAACGGTCCGTGACCGGAAGCGGCTTGGTCCCTTTCGGGAAAGCGGTCTCGATCGAGGTCTTCGACTTGAAGTCGTTGCGCGCCGTTTCGCGGCCCACCGAATCGATGGTCTTCTGGCCTTCCTCGGAAATCAGCCACTCGGCGAACAGCTTGGCCGCGTTGGGGTGGGGCGCCTTGACATAGATTCCCGCCTGGCGCGGAAAAACCACGGGGGGCACGCTTCGAACGTAGTCGATGGGCGTCCCCTTTTCCATGTCGTGGATGACGTCGTGCAACAGCGCCGGCATGCAAATCGCGTACTCGCCCGAGACCGTCAGGCGGAACATGGCGCTCGTGCTCTTGTGCACCGGGACGCCGAGGGCCTTCAAGCCGCGGACGAATTTCTGGAAGCGCGCCTGATCCTTCCACTGGCCGTTGAGGGCGGCGAGCATCGAGCTCAGGGGGCCGGCGCGCATCGGATCGTCGAGCGCAACCATGCCCTTGTACTTGGGGTTGGCCACGTCCTCCCAGCTCTTGGGCAGATCGGCCGACTTGAGCTTCTTGGTGTTGTAGGCGAGCGCCTGGACCTGCAGGCTCACGGTGGGGAGCGTCGGGTCGTGGAGGTAGAGCACGTCCTTCTGTACGGTCTCGTACTCCGCCATGGCGCCCGCCGCGCGCAGCACCGGCGGCGCGTTGTCCGAGAGGACGACGTCGACACTCGGCTGGCCCCCCTGGAACTCGGTGAGGACCCGGGTGACGATTTCCGGATTGCGCGCCTGCCAGTAGGTGGGCTTGATGCCGGGATAGCGCCTGGCGAAAGCGTCGGTGACGGCGCGAATGTGCTCGACGTCCCACACGGAATAGACGATCAGGGCGCCTTCCTGCTTCGCCTTCGGATAGAGCTCTTTGCTGACCTGCTCGAAGGCCTTCGCCGCCTTGGCGGTGGCGGCCGCGCTCCCGACCTGCTGCTCCACGCGCCGCGCCTTGGGCGGTGCTTTGCCGGGCGCCTTTTCCGCCGCGAGCCCGGACGGCGCCGGCGCAAGCGACCAAATCAGAACCGCGGGCAGAACCGATGCTGTTTTCCTGAACATAGGGTCCTCCTTTTGAGAATCTCTTCTATTGGACGGCGGGTCACAGGCTGAACTTCATTTTGAACGCGAACTTGGCGAAAGAGACCGCGACGATCAGGATGATCAGGTAGATCACGCCTCCGGCGGCCGCCTCGGCCCACTGCCCGACGCGAAAGTACTCGAAAAGGGTCACCGGACCGTACTCGTTGCCCGGCGAGGTGAGCAGGACCGCGACGTCGACGTTGCGGATCGCCTCGACGAAAATGTAAAAGAGCGCCCCGCCCACCGAAGGCTTCAGGATCGGCAGCGTGATGCTGAAGAAGACGTGGCGCCATTTGGCGCCGTGCACCCAGGCGGCCTCGTCCAGCTCCTTGTGGATGTTCACGATCGAGCCGGACGCGTTGCGGAACGCGTACGGAAAATAGGCCACGAACAGTCCCAGCCCCAGCGCCCAGAGGCTGTTGTAAAGCGGCGTTCCGAGGAAGATGATCACCAGCCCGACGGAGAGGACCAGCGGAGGGAAGGCCAGGGGAAGCGTGCCGATGAACTCGAAGACCTTCGTGCCGTACGCCCGCGTCCGGTAGATCGTGAACGCCATGACGATGCCGGCCAGGACGGTGACCACGGCGATGGTGACCGAGAGCACCAGGGAATTGTAAAGGCCGGTGACGAAGCTCGGATGCCGCATGACCGTGTAGTAGTTCGTGAGCACCATCCTGGTGGGAAAGCTCATGAAGGTCTCGTAGTCGAAGTAGGGAATCAGCGATACGATGATCAGGACGGCGAACGGAATCGCGATTCCCGCCATGAAGTAGAGGAACACGGCGAGAAACGTCACGTACTTCCAGGGACCGATGTCGATGACCTTGACCCGGTAGCCTTTGCCGGTGATCGTGGCGTAACGCTCGGAAAAGCGGGTGGCGCGAACGTAGAACAACAGCGTAAGGACCGACAGCACCACCAGCACGGTGCTGTACGAGGTCGCCAGTCCCGTGTTGAACTCGAGCGCCATGGAGTCGTACACGCGGCTGACGAAAACCTTGATGCCCGCGGGCGTTCCCTGGAGCACCGGCGTCTCGAAAGAGCGCAGGCCGCGCAGGAAGTTCAGGATGAAAGCCGAGAGGAAGGCCGGGACCGCGAGCGGAAACGTGATGTGGAGCATGGTGTGAACCGGCTTGCTCCCGGCGATGTAGGCGCTTTCCTCCAGCGAGGGGTCGAACGAGAGGAAGACCGGCAGGAGGAAGAGGTATCCCAGCGGCACGCAGGCGAGGCCGAAAACCCAGATCATGCCGGCCATGCTGAACGCGTTGAAGACCTGCTCCTGGATGCCGAAAACCTGCTGGAGCATGTTGTTGAGGATTCCCGACTTGGGCGCGAGCAGGAGGATCCACGCGATGTTCTTCATGATCGGCGGCATCAGAATCGGATAGAGGGGCATCAGCTCCACCAGGGCCTTGCCGGGAGTGTTCGTGCGCGCGACGATCCATGCAAGGAGGGCGCCGAGGCCGGTGCCGAGGCCGGCGGATCCCGCCGCGTAGAGGATCGAGTTGTTGAGCATCGCGAGAATGTCGCGGTCGGCGAAGACGCGCAGGTAGTTCTCGAAGGTGAACCCGGTCGCCGCTCCCAGCCTGCCGGTGGTCAGGCTGCGCAGGAGCACGATGACGATCGGCGTGACGATCGCACCGCCCGCCACGACGCTGGCGAGCAGCGGAATCACGGTGCCCTGCCGGTAGGCGATCTTCAGCGAGCTCCAGCCGCTGCTCGCCCGGTGTCCGGCCAGAGTCGCGCTATCCATCGGCCGGGCCCGCCGGCTCCGTGATGACGCTGATCGCGGAGCGATCGATGGAGAGGTAGGTCTTTCCGGACTGGCCGTTGAGCCGCACCATCGGACAGTGGCGGTGCGAGGTCACCACCAGTTCGCGCCGCCCCACCTGGATGAAATGGTCGGTCAGGCCGCCGCGGAACTGGCGGCTGAGCATCTGTCCCTCGAGGACATTGTCGGTCCCGTCCGGGAACCGCTCGTTGCTCAGGCGGATCTCGCTGGTGCGGATCACCACCTTGCACGCGGCGCCAGCCGGCACGCTGCCGGTCCCCGAGCACACCAGGACCTTGTCGAAGTCCGGCACGTTGACAAACCAGCGTTCGCCTTCCACCCGGACCACCCTGCCGTCGAGGAGCGCCGAGTGACCGATGAACGACGCCACGAAGGGATGGGCGGGGTGGTTGTAGATTTCGTCGGGGGCGGCGTACTGCAGGATTCTGCCGGATTCCATGACGATCACCGCGTCCGAGATGGTGAAGGCCTCTTCCTGGTCGTGGGTGACGTAGAGGGCGCTGATCCCGACCTTCTTGATCAGCTTGCGCAGCTCCCCGCGCATCTCTTCGCGCAGCTTCGCGTCCAGGTTGCTCAGGGGCTCGTCGAGCAGGATCAGGCGGGGCTCGAGCGCCAGGCTGCGGGCGAGCGCGACCCGCTGCTGCTGGCCGCCGCTCAGCTGCGATGGATAACGCTCCTCCTTTCCCTTGAGCCCGACCAGCTCGAGGGCCGAAAGCGCGCGCCGCCGGATCTCCTCCTCGGGAAGCTTGCGCAGCTTGAGTCCGAAGGTGACGTTGCGATAGACGGTCATGTGGGGCCAGAGGGCATAGTTCTGGAAGACAAAGCCGATCGCGCGCGAGTAGGGCGGAACCAGGATGCCTTGCTCGATCGACGTCTGAACCTTGCCGGCGATCGAGATCGAGCCGGCTTCCGGGACCTCCAGGCCCGCGATCGACCGCAGCAGCGTGGTTTTCCCGCAACCTGAGGGCCCGAGAAAGGAAAGAATCCCCGACTCGAACTCGAAGCTGACGTTGTCCAGGGCCCGGACGTCCCGGTACGTCTTGACCAGCCCTTGGACCTTAAGGATCGCCATACGTTCGATTGGTTATTAGCATAAAACCCCGGGCGAAAGCGAATCCGGTCCGCCGGGCGCGCGGCCGGCCGAGATCGCTCCCGGCGCGCAAAGCGATTTCGATGCCAGCGTTCCGTCTCGCTGTTTCACCGGCTTTTCGGCCCCTCCGCCGCCGCGGCCGCGCGGCGTGATGATTTCATGGTCAGCGGCTGATCGAGGATTGTGCAGCCCGCCGGGCACTTGGAGAGGGGGGAAGCCGCGGATTTGACAAACAGCGGCCCTGTTCGTTACCAAGGTAAGAGTTCCGGTTTCCGGTTTTTCCGCCGGTCACCGGTGAGCAGCATGGAGTCTTGCAAATCGGGGACGGGAAATTTCGATGCGAGGTCGGGAGCACGGCGACTTCTTTCCTTGAACCCTTGAACTCTTGAACTCTTGAACCCTTGAACTGCCGTAAACCCTTGAACTGCCGCGAAGCGGAGGGAGGAACGATGGCCGATTTCTACAGCGAGTGGCTCGAGCGATCGAAGAAAATAGAAGCAACCGTGAACGAGGCGCCGCGGGTCGCCCGGGCGAAGGATCTGAAGTGGGTGCGGACCGTGCAGGACTACCGGGCAGCGCTCATGATCGCCCCGGAGACGGGCTTTCCCACCGGGGGGAGCTGCCTCATGCGGGCCGAGATCCCCGCAGGCTGGCACACCGGCAAGCACCTGCACGGCGAAGAGGCGATTTACATCGAGAGCGGGGAAGGATTCATGATCCTCGACGGGAAGCGCTACGATTTCTTTCCCGGGACCATCTTCCACGTTCCCTACCGCTCCGTGCACCAGCTGTTCAACACCGGAAAGACCCCCGTCGGCTATCTCTCGGGCCTGGCCTGGCACCTGGAAGCCAGCGTCTACATGGGAAAGATGGAGCAGCTCGAGCCGTGCGGCGAGAACGATCCGAAGCTCCTGGCCCAGTTTCCCCCGGAGGAGTCCCAGTACTGGCCCGAGGACGGCCGGCGGATTTCGATGCACCAGCACCAGCAGGAGAAATCGGACGAGTCCAAGCACGGCGCCACCTATTTCCTCATGGGCCGCAGCGGGAAGCAGAACGGGTTCAAAGCCACCGGCGTCGCGATCAGCTCGATCTTCGTCGACCTCCCGCACACGAAGAGCCACAGCCACGCCCACCCCGAAGCGTACCTCTACGCCCTCGAAGGCGACGGCTACTCGGAGATCGGCGGCAAGCGCTACGACTGGAACCAGGGCGATGCGGTTCACGTCCCCCCGGGAATGATGCACCACCAGCATTTCAATCCCTACGACCGCGAGATGAAGGAGCTGCGCTTCGAGTTCGGCATCCGCTACTGGCTCGTCGACCAGTGGAAGGGCTATACTACGGTCGACAAGCACCTGCGGGCGACGACGCACATGATCGATTAGGAGCGGATGCGCAGGCGCCGGGTGTCACGCCGTGTTTGGATGGCCTTCGAACAAGAAAAGCGCTACCAAGATGATGCTCGGCTTCATCGTTCGCCGCTGCGCGGCCGACCTGGGCCACATGCCGTCCCCGGACGAGTTCGCGGCCTGGGCGAACGGGCAGGAGGAAGGGGGGCGGCGCTACTGCCTTTTCGGAAAACCGATTTCCGCGGCGGCCGCCAGGATCATGCTCAACCAGCCGGGAAGGCTGGTGACCGTTCGCGCCGAGAAGTGGGCGGTGAAATGACGGCCCGGCTCGGGCGGGGTCAGGGGAGCGACAGGAAGTAGCCCACCACCGCGGCCGCGGCGGCAATCCAGAGCAACACGACGACGGCGGCGGCCAGCCGGCTGGGAGCGGGTGCCGGCCCCGCGAGCGCCCGTTCGCGGCATTCCCGAAGCACCGCCTCGGGCACCATCTTCAGGGCAACGTAGACTCCCAGGGGCACCAGGATCAGGTCGTCCAGGTAGCCCAGAATCGGGATCGTGTCGGGAATCAGGTCGAGCGGGCTCAGCGCGTAACCGACGACACAAAGGATGAAAATCCGGGCGTGCCACGGCACGCGGGGATCCCGCGCGACGAAATAGAGCGCCGTGGTCTCGCGCCGAAGCCCGCGCGCCGCGGTCCGGAGCCTCTCGAGGAATCGCATCGCCAGATCCTCCCACGCCGGTCGGAGCAACGCAACGCATCCTGCGCCCGGACCCGACGTCCAGCGTTTTCTCGCCGCGCTCCGCGCATTCGGTTTCCAGCTCCGGGTTTCCGGGCACTTTTCGTGCCGCCTCGCGGCTCGTGCCGCAAACCGCAGCACGGCCTGAACGGAGCGCAGCCGTTGGACGGCCTGAACGACCGTTTTCCGGTCTCCGGGCCCGGTCTCCGGTCCTTCTTTTAACCGCCGCCAAGCGATGGTAATTTTATTTGATGTCCCGGAATATGGAGGCGCGGCCCTTTCGGCTTGTCTCGCAGTTCAAGCCTCAAGGCGATCAGCCCGCCGCCATCGCAAAGCTGGTCGAAGGGCTCCGGCGCGGGAAGCGGCACCAGGTGCTGCTCGGCGTGACGGGGTCCGGAAAGACGTTCACGATGGCGAACGTGATCGCCGCGGCGAACCGGCCCACCCTCGTGCTGGCGCCGAACAAAACCCTGGCGGCGCAGCTCTACAACGAGTTCCGCGAGCTGTTCCCCGAGAACGCGGTCCGGTACTTCGTCAGCTACTACGATTACTACCAGCCGGAAGCGTACGTCCCGTCGACCGACACCTACATCGAGAAGGACGCGTCGATCAACGACGAGATCGACAAGCTGCGCCATTCCGCCACCAAAGCGCTGCTCGAGCGCCGGGACACCGTCATCGTGGCGAGCGTCTCCTGCATCTACGGCCTGGGCTCGCCGGAGGCCTACTTCGACCTGATGGTCTACCTGGAGGAGGGCAACCGGATCGAGCGGGACGCCGTTCTGCGAAAGCTCGTCGACATCCAGTACCAGCGGAACGACGCCGACTTTCACCGGGGAACCTTCCGGGCGCGCGGCGACGTGGTCGAGATCTTCCCGGCCTACGAGGACGTCTCGGCGCTGCGCATCGAATTTTTCGACGACATGATCGAGGCGATCTACGAGATCGATCCGATCCGCGGCAGGGTCCAGCGACGCGTCGACAAGGCGGCGATCTATCCGGCGAGCCACTACGTCACCACCGCCGAGCGGATGAAGGAGGCGATCGCCGGAATCCGCGCGGAGCTGCGCGAGCGGCTGGCGGAGCTCCGCGGCGAAGGCAAGCTGCTGGAAGCGCAGCGGCTGGAGCAGCGCACGCTCTACGACCTCGAGCTGCTCGAGGAGATGGGTTTCTGCCCCGGCATCGAGAACTACTCGCGCCATCTCACCGGGCGCCGGCCCGGCGAGCCGCCGCCGACGCTGCTGAACTATTTCCCTCCCGACTTTCTGCTGTTCATCGACGAAAGCCACGTCACCGTGCCGCAGATCGGCGGCATGTACCGGGGCGACCGGTCGCGCAAGGAAACGCTGGTGGAGTACGGCTTTCGCCTTCCTTCGGCGCTCGACAACCGGCCGCTGAATTTCGAGGAGTTCGAAGCCTGCGTGAACCAGGCCATCTACGTTTCGGCGACGCCCGGACCGTACGAGCTGGAAAAGAGCGGCGGAGCCGTGGTCGAGCAGCTGATCCGGCCCACCGGACTGACCGACCCCGAGGTGGTGGTCCGCCCGGCGCGCTCGCAGGTGGACGACCTGCTCGACGAGATCCGCAAGCGGGTGGAGCGCAACGAGCGGGTCCTGGTCACCACGCTCACGAAGCGGATGGCGGAGGACCTGACCGACTACTATCAGGAGCTGAACGTCCGCGTCCGCTATCTCCATTCGGACATCGAGACGATCGAGCGGGTGGAGATCATCCGGCAGCTGCGCCTGGGGCAGTTCGACGTCCTCGTGGGGATCAACCTCCTGAGGGAAGGGCTGGACCTGCCGGAGGTTTCCCTCGTGGCGGTGCTGGACGCGGACAAGGAAGGCTTCCTGCGTTCCGACCGGTCGCTGATCCAGACGATCGGCCGCGCCGCGCGCAACGTCAATGGAACCGTGATCCTGTATGCCGACACAGTGACCGAATCGATGAAGCGCGCGATCGACGAGACCAACCGCCGCCGGCGCGTGCAGGCCGCTTTCAACCGGAAGCACGGCATCACCCCGCAAACCGTCATCAAGTCGCTGGGCTCGCCGCTGGTCAAGATCTACGAGGCGGACTACGTCGAGGTTCCTGTCGCTGCCGAGCCGGTTGCGCCCTATACGCCCGGAGAGATCGCCGGGCAGCTCAAGCAGCTCAGAAAGGCGATGCAGCAGGCGGCGCGCGCTCTCGAGTTCGAGAAAGCCGCGGAGCTGCGCGATCGGATCCGGGAGCTGGAAAAGCTGGAGCTGTCGGTGCGCAGCGCGCCGTTGACGGGCGAGGCGGAACAGGCAGAGGCGCCGCTCAGCGGCTTTCGGTGACGTCGACCGCGTTTTCCACGGGGTCGGCCGTCGGCTCGGAGCGGTCGGCCCGCCCGAAGCGGATCCATCGGACTCGGGTCTTTTCGGGCTCTTCCGTGAAGATCGTGGCGACGAAGAAGACCGCGATCGCCAGACCGCTCAGCGAGTAGAGAACGAAGGGCTGCATGGAGCCGGTGGTGGCGATATAGTCGCCCCATTGCACCATGAACCCGAGGTAATAGGTAAAGAGGTAGGTGATCAGGAGACAGATCTTCACCCGGTTCCAGAGCAGGAACGGGAGCAGGCTCGCGATGAAAAAAAACACCTGCCAGATCGGGATCAGCTGGTTGAAGACACCCAGTTCCAGTAAATTATCGATACTGAACATGCCGTGCTCCGGGGTACGGGCTGGAAGCCGCTTTCGTCTATGCGATCAAAAAGCATGCCAGGAGCAGGAAGTCTCCCTCTTGAATTTCGCGACGAAATTTCGTGCAAGGCAGGCATGACCCGGCGAAAAGTGTGCGCGGGAGAGCAAAGATGTACGGCCGGGCCCCGGGCGGGGAGGCTTCCCGGGCCAGACTGAAGGGTCGTTCTCATGCGTGATATCGCGGCCAAAATAGCCAGTCTGCCGTCGCGGCCGGGCGTCTACCTGATGCGCGACCAGGCGGGGAAAGTGATCTACGTCGGCAAGGCCAAGGACCTGCGCGCCCGCGTCCGCACCTACTTCGGCAGCGGCGACGAGCGCTCGCAGATCCGCTTCCTGGTCCGGCGCATCCGGGACGTCGAGACTCTGGTCACGGCGAACGACAAGGAAGCGCTCATCCTCGAGAACAACCTCATCAAGCAGTACAAGCCGCGCTACAACATCCGCCTCAAGGACGACAAGAGCTATCTCAGCATCAAGGTCACGACGCAGCACCCGTGGCCGCGGATTTTCACGACGCGCAAGATCGTCAAGGACGGCAACCGCTATTTCGGTCCGTTCTCGTCCGCCGTCGCCGCGAGGGAGACGGTGGACGTCATCGAGAAGCATTTTCTCCTGCGCAACTGCACGGATCACAACTTCAAGAACCGCACGCGGCCGTGCCTCCAGTACCAGATCAAGCGCTGCATGGCCCCGTGCGTTCTGCCGGTGGATCCGGAGGCCTACCGGGAGCAGGTGCGGCAGGCGATCCTGTTCATCGAAGGGCGGCAGCACGAGCTGCTGGCCGAGCTGAAAAAGAAAATGGAAGAGAAGGCCGAGGCGCTCGAGTTCGAGGCTGCGGCCAGGATTCGCGATCAGATCCAGGCGGTCGAGAAGACGCTGGAGAAGCAGCGGATGGTCGCCCACTGGGGGGCGGACCAGGACGTCTTCGGGCTGTACCGCGAGGGCGGCTTCATCGAGGTTCAGGTGCTGTTCGTGCGCCAGGGGAAGCTCACCGGCAACCAGGCTTATTCTCTCGAGGACCTCGACTTCCCGGACGAAGATATCATGGGAGCGCTCCTCACGCAGTTCTACCAGGGGCAGCGCTTCATACCGGACGAGATCCTCCTGCCGGTCGGTGTCGACGACGCGGAAGCACGCGAGGAATATCTCGGGGAGCGCAAGGGCCGGAAGGTCTCGATCTCGGTGCCGCAAAAAGGGGACCGGCGAAAGCTTGTGGAGATGGCGATCCAGAACGCGCAGCAGAGCTTCGCCGAGCGGCACGACCGGGAGAAGGCGAGAGAGAAGATGCTGCTCGAGCTCCAGGCGAAGCTGCGCTTGAAGCATTATCCGCAACGTATCGAATGCTTTGACATTTCCACGATTCACGGCGCTCACGCGGTGGGCTCGATGGTGACCTTCATCGACGGGGAGCCGGCCAAGGAGCACTACCGCCATTACCGCATCCGCACGATCGACCCGTCGTCGGGTGGAGACGATTTCGGGATGATGCTGGAAGTGCTCAAGCGGCGCTTCGAGCGCGGCAAGGAGGCGGGCGAGCTGCCCGACCTGGTGGTGGTGGACGGCGGCAAAGGGCAGCTGGCGATGGCTCTGGCGGCGATGGCGGAGGTCGGCGTGAAGGACGTCGACGCGGTCGGGCTGGCGAAGATGCGCGTGCGGCCGGACGCGCGCAGCGCCGCGATCGAAAAGCTGGAGGAGCGCGTGTTTCTTCCCGGGCAGAGCAATCCCGTGATCCTCAAGCGCAACTCCAACGCCCTGTTCCTGCTCCAGCGGGTGCGCGACGAGGCGCACCGCTTCGCGATCACGTATCACCAGAAGCTGCGCTCGCGCCAGACGCTCGTCTCGGCGCTCGACCGCGTTCCCGGAATCGGGGGCGCGCGGAAGCGCGCGCTTCTGCGCGCCTTCGGCAGCATCAAGCGGATCCAGAGCGCCTCGGTCGACGATCTGCTCCGGATCCCGTCGATCAACGAGCAGCTGGCGCAGCGGATTCTCGAGGTTCTCCAGCAACCCTCCTGAGCCGCGCCATGGCAGCCGGGGGCAGCGGGACGCGGAAACTCCTGGAGGCGATCGATCATCCTTCCGCCTGGCTCGCCGCCGCGACCGCCGGCTTGCTGCTGGGCCAGGCGGCCGCCTGCTACTGGACGGTCGCCGGCGGCCTCGTCCTGGTCCCGGCCGCGGTGCCGCTGGCGCTCTTCGTTTCCCGGCGCGCCCGGCGGGCGGCCGCCTTGCTGGTCGCGGGAGGGCTGGCCTTCTCCATCGGCTATCTCCGGCACCGGCGGCTGCTCGATCCCGAGCTCCCCGCGCACCACCTGCGCCGTCTTGCCGACGAGAAAACCCAGCTCTATCTCGAAGGGTGGCTGGCGCGCGAACCGGAGAAATTGCCGAACCGCCAGCGCTGGCTTTTCCGCAGCGAGCGTCTCTGGCATCCGACCGGCGCCGAAGAAACAACCGGCGACGTGCTCGTGAGCGTCCGCCATGCGCGGCGCGAGTGGCGCCTGGGCGACCGCATCCGGCTGCGGCTCCGGCCGTCCTTCCCGCGCGACAGCGGCAATCCGGGCGGATTCGACTACGCGACCTATCTGGCGCGGCGGGAAATCTACCTCATCGGTTTTCTGGAGGACGACGCCGCGGTCGAGCTCCTCGCGCGCGAGCCGCCGCCGGTTCGAGGCTTCGTGGAAGAGCTGCGGCGGGAGATCCGCCGCCAGGTGGACCGCCGCTTCAGCCCCGAGAACGGGGCGCTCCTGAAAGCCCTGGTCATCGGGGACATGGGCGGCATTTCGCGCGGCATGCGAAGCGACTTTACGGCCGCGGGGGTCAATCACGTCCTGTCGATCTCCGGCCTGCACGTGGCGATGCTGGGTCTGGTGGTTTTCTTTCTCGCGCGCCTCGCGTGCGCGGCCAGCACGACGCTGCTGTTGCGCTGGAATCTCCTCAAGGTCGCGAGCTCCCTCTCGCTTCTGGGCGTGGTTTTTTACACCGCCCTGGCGGGCGCGATGGTCCCGACGGTCCGCTCCGCATTCATGATCGCGGTCTACGAGGTGGCGGTGCTGCTGGACCGGGAGGAAGAGGTCTTCGCAAGCCTGGCGCTGGCCGCCCTGCTCAGCGGCCTGATCTGGCCGGGGGTCATCGCCGATATCTCCTTCCAGCTTTCCTTCCTCGCGCTGCTGTTCATCGTCTGGGGAATGCGGCGGCTGGAGAAGCGTCGGACGGCGGAAAGGAAGGAGGAGCTGCTGCCGCAGGAGCGGCCCTGGCTGCGCGCGAAGCTGCGCGCCGCGGGAATGCGCCTGGCCGTACCGCTGCTGGCGACGCTCGGCACCGGGCCGCTCGTCGCGCACTATTTCGGCCACCTTTCGATCGCCGGTTTTGTCGCCAACCCGATCGTCGTGCCGCTGGTCGGGCTCGTCGTCGTTCCGCTCGGGTTGTCGATCGGGTTTCTCTTCCTGACCTTTCCGGCGCTGGCGGCGCCGCTGGTCGGTGTCGCGGAGACCCTTCTCGCGGCGACGCTGCGGCTGGTGAACTTCTTCGCCGGCCTCCCCGGGGCGACCCTGGCGGTGCCTTCGCCCAATGCGGCGGAGGTTTGCGGTCTTTACGCGCTGATCCTGGCCCTTCTGGCCCTGGGGAAGAACCGGCGCGCCGTGGTATTCGCGGCCCTGGCGGCCGCGGCGCTCGCCGCCGACGCAGCCTACTGGTGGCGCGAGCGCTGGCACCGAAACGAGCTGCGCGTGACCTACCTGAACGTCGGGCAGGGGGATGCCGCCGTCGTGGAATTTCCCGGGTCGCGGGTGCTGGTGGTCGACGCCGGAGGACGCGCGTTCGGCGATTTCGACACCGGAGAAGCGATCGTCGCCCCGTTTCTGCGCGCGCGGAAGATTCTCAAAGTCGATTACCTGCTCGTCAGCCATCCGCGGATCGACCACTACGGCGGCATGCGGGCGGTCGTGGAGGAATTCAACCCCGAGGAATTCTGGTCGGGGCAGTCCAGAGGGCGGACCTCGCGCTTCGACGATCTCGAAGAGGCGCTCGAAAGGCGGGGGGTGCGGCGGGTCGCTCTGAGCGAAGGCCGGCCGTGCCGCGAGATCGACCGGGTGAGTGTCTGCGTCGTTTACAGCCCGCCTCCGGGAGGGGGCGACGCGTCGGTCTCCGTCCGGCTGGAGTTCGGGAGAGCCCGGCTGCTCTTCGCCGGGGACCTGCAGCAGCGCGACGAAGCGGTCCTGGTGTCCAGAGGCCGACCGCTCGAGAGCGCGGTGCTCAAGGTGCCGCGCCACGGCAGCGCCGCCGCCAGCAGCGAGGCGTTCGTGGCGGCGGTGCGTCCGAGGATCGCGGTGATCTCCGTGGGCGCGCGGAACGCGCAGGGCTTGCCGCGGGAGGAGGTGCTGGAACGTTACCGGCGCGTGGGAGCGAAGGTTCTGAGAACGGACGAGGACGGCGCCGTCATCGTGGAGACGGCGGGCAAGGAGCTTCGCTACCGCGCCTACAGGAGCGGTAAGCGCGGCACGCTGATTCTGTGATTTCGCTTCCGGCTTTCTGGCGTCGCTTTCGTGGAGGGTTCTGAGTTCGAGGTCCACGGAGGACGACCCAAGACCGGGAAGGGCAAAAACCGGGAACCGTCCATGGGGCGATCTTTCAAAACGTTCAAGCCGTTACCGCGCTCCGCGCGGCGCGAACGCGAGACGCCGGACCTTGGACGCTGGACGCCCCCTGCACGCTTGGTGCCGACCTAAGCCAGGGCCTTCAGCTCTTCGATGTAGTCGCGAAAGCCGCGCTCGATGTCGTACTCGGGCTCCCAGCCGAGGATCTCTTTCGCTCTCGCGATCGACATGGGCTGCCTGGCCGAACGCGGCGGCGTCCCAAGAAGGAGCTCGACCCGAAGACCCGGAAGGAGCCTTTCCGCGAGCGCCGCAAGGTCGCGAAACGGAACCACGACTCCCGTGCCGATGTTCAGCGTGACCGGCCGCGGCAGCGGCACCGTAGCCGCCCTGTCGAGCGCGCGGCCAAGGTCCTTCTCGTAGATGTATTCGAAGTCGCGCGCCTGCTCCTGCGGAATCCTCGCCGTCCCGCCCTTGATTCCCGTCCGCAGCATGTTTTGAATCATCTCGCCGCCGCCGGAGCCGCCGGCGAAGTGGCCGACGCCGTAGACGTTCGCCAGCCGCAGAACGATCAACTCGAAGCCGTAGAGGCGCTGGTAGGCTTCGACCATCAGCTCCTTGGCCACCTTCGAATTGCCGTAGGCCTCTCCCGGCCCGCGGTGAAAAGTCTCGTCGATCGGTGCCGGCTCGCCGCCGCGGCGGTCGTAGACGCCGAACGTGCTGATCTGCACGAGGCGCTTCACACCCGTAAGGCGCACGGCCTCGGCGACATTGATCGTCCCCATGACGTTGATCTGCATCCCGGTATAGATCGGCTGGGCGACCTTTCCGCCGATCAGGCCGGCGGTGTGGATCACCTTGTCGACCTTGTAGCGCTGGATGGCTTCGATAAGCGCCGGGAGATCGCGGACGTCCCGCTGGACGACCGGCACGGCGTCGGCCGAGCCCAGCTTCAGGGCCAGAAAATCGCGGCGCGGCGCGACGTCGTAAAAAACGATTTCCTCCCCGCGCTGGCGGGCGAGCTTCGCGTAGGAAGCTCCGACCAGTCCCAGTCCCGTGATCAGCGTGGCCATGGCTTTCCTCCGGCGGATCGAGATTCAGCCCTTCCTTACTGCAAGCCGGCCCGGATGTCGAGCGGCGCCCCGCGGGAAGGAGTGGAAAAATTTGCAAACCGGGTGGTATTATGGCAGCCATGTCTGGGTGACCGGTAAGTCGAAGCGGGCCGTCGTAGATCGCCGGCCTGGACGGCGCTGGACCCTCTCGCTTCGCCGGGGATCGCAACCCTCGAGGCTCTTTCTCTATCGGCCGGAGAAAGTGTTGTGCAATGAGCTATAACGCGTGGTTTCAGTGCATCAGGGGCTGCCCGGGGCAGTACAACCTGCTCGAAGTCATCTACCGCTGCCCGTCGTGCGGCGACCTCCTCGAGGTGCGCCACGACATGGAGGCGCTGAAGACCCGGGCGGCGTCGGCCTGGATGAAGCTTTTCGACGACAGGCTGCGGCAGAACGAGTATCCCTACGGCTCGGGCGTGTGGGCGAAGAAGGAGTGGGTGGTTCCCTTCATCGACAACGAGAACGTCGTCTCGACGTTCGAGGGAAACACGAACCTCTACTGGGCGAACCGCTACGGCAGGCAGCTCCACCTCGAGGACCTCTGGGTCAAGCAGTGCGGCAACTCCCATACCGGATCGTTCAAGGACCTCGGCATGACGGTCCTCGTCTCGGTGGTCAAGCAGATGATCGCCAACGGCGAGCCGATCGACGCGGTGGCCTGCGCGTCGACCGGCGATACCTCGGCCGCGCTGGCGGCGTACGGGGCCGCGGCGGGCATCCCGACGGTGGTTTTCCTCCCGCGCGACCGGGTGTCGCCCGCGCAGCTCGTGCAGCCGCTCGCCAACGGCGCCCTGGTGCTGTCGCTCGACACCGATTTCGACGGCTGCATGGCCGCGGTCCAGGAGGTCACCAAGCAAAAGCACATCTATCTCGCCAACTCGATGAACAGCCTGCGCATCGAGGGGCAGAAGACGATCGCCATCGAGATCGTGCAGCAGTTCGATTGGGAGGTCCCGGACTGGGTGATCCTGCCGGGCGGCAACCTCGGCAACGTGAGCGCGGTGGGCAAGGGCTTTCTCATGATGCACGACCTGGGGCTGATCTCGAAGCTGCCGCGGATCGGGGTGGCTCAGGCGGAGAACGCCAATCCTTTTTATCTGTCGTTCCTGAAGAACTTCGAGACCTTCGAGCCCATCACCGCGCGCAAGACGCTGGCGAGCGCGATCCAGATCGGCAACCCCGTGAGCGTTCGCAAGGCGATCGCGATTCTCAAGCGGTTCAACGGGGTCGTGGAGCAAGCCTCGGAGCAGGAGCTCGCCGAGGAAACGGCGCGCGCCGACCGCACCGGCATGTTCAACTGCCCGCATACGGGAGTGGCTCTGGCGGCGCTGCGCAAGCTGGTCGAGCGCAAGGTCATCCACGGGCACGAGCGGGTGGTGGTGATCTCGACCGCGCACGGCCTCAAGTTCACCGAGCAGAAGATCGCCTATCACATGGGCACGCTGCCGGGAATCCATCCGACGCAGCACAACCGCCCGGTCGAGGTGAGCGCCGACCCGAAGAAGATCGGCGACGCCATCTCGCGCTACGTGGAGCGCGTGCGGCTCCTGGAAGGCTGATGGGATCGCCGAACGACAAGAACAGGACCTCGTCCGGGGACACGGCCCGCGGGAGCTGCGCCCGAACGGGCTCCCTTCCCGACCTGCGCAAGCTCGGCTTCAGCACCATCGCGGTCCATGGGGGGGAGCCTCGCCCGAAGCTCGGAAACTCGCTGGCGACGCCGATCGTGCAGACGGCGACCTACACGTTCGCCGATACGCGCGAGCTGCACGACCATTTCCAGCGCCGGATCGAGCGGGAGGAATACGGCCGCTACGGGAACCCGACGCAGCGCGTCGCCGAGCAGAAGCTCGCCGCCCTGGAAGGAGCGGAGGACTGCCTGCTCTTTTCCAGCGGCATGGCGGCGGTCACCACGACCCTGTACGGCGTCCTCTCCCACGGTTCGCACGTCGTGGTCACCGACGACTCGTACCGCCGCACGCGGCAATTCCTCACCCAGGTCCTGCACCGCTACGGGATCGAGGTCTCCGTGGTGCCCGCCGGCGACTATCAGGCGATGGAGGAGGCCATCCGCCCGACCACGCGGGTGCTCATCAGCGAGTCGCCGACCAACCCCTACAATCGCATCGTCGACCTCGAGCGCTTCGCCGAGATCGGGCGCAGGCACAGGGTGAAGACCCTGATCGACGCCACGTTCGCCACCCCCTTCAATCAGCGCCCGCTGGAGTTCGGGATCGACATCGTGCTCCACTCGGCCACCAAATATCTCGGCGGCCACAACGACCTGCTCGCAGGCGCGGTGCTCGGGGCGGCGGATCTGGTGGACGGGATCCGCTCGCTCCAGGCGGTCACCGGTGCGATCCTGGATCCGCTCGCCGCGTACCTGCTGGTCCGGGGGCTCAAGACGTTCGCGCTGCGCATGGCGCGGCAGAACGCCAACGCCCAGGCCCTCGCGGAGTTCCTCGCGGGCCATCCGAAAGTGACCGCGGTGCACTACGCGGGCCTGCGCTCGCACCCGCACCATGAGGTCGCGCGGCGGCAGATGCGCGGCTTCGGCGGCGTGGTCTCTTTCGAGGTCGCCGGCGACCTCGAGGCGACCTCCCGGGTGGTCGACGCATGCCGCATCCCGCAGATCGCCCCTTCCCTGGGAGGCGTCGAGAGCCTGATCGAGCAACCCGCCCTGATGAGCTTCTACGAGCTCACCACCGAAGAGCGCCTGATGGTCGGAATCAAGGACAACCTCATCCGTTACTCCGTCGGGATCGAGGACGCGGACGACCTTATCCGCGATCTGGCCGCCGCGCTCGAGCGGCTCGATTGAGCCGGCTCGAAACGGCCGGGCGCTCGTAGTGGCCGACAACGGTTCGGGAATGAGCCGCAGGGAGCCGGCCCGCCGGTGACGCGCATTCGTGACGGCGTTTCCCTCGCGATGGGGGAGAAGCGATCGAGCGGCCGGAAAAGACGGTAACGATCGTTTCCGGTTTCCGGTTCGAGGAAAGTCCCGTAGAGAAGCCAGAAGCCGGGAGCTTTTTTCGGGTGATTTTCGAGCTCCTTCGCGAACGGTGACGTTCGCGTCCTTCCGCCCGCGCCGTGCCGACCTGGCTCAAGTACCTGGTGTTTCAATTGCCCGGGTGGATCGCCGCTGCGGGTGTCGCGACGGCGTTGTGGCATTGGGAGATCTTGTCGCGCGAGCTGGCCGGCGCCGGATTTCTCATCTGGTTCTTGAAGGACCTGCTGCTCTATCCGCGGTTGAAGGTCGCCTACGAGGCCGCCCGCGACCACGGCTCGAAAGCTCTCGTCGGCGCGAAGGGGACCGTCGCGACCGATCTCGCGCCCGAGGGCTACGTTCGCGTCCGGGGCGAGCTGTGGCGGGCATGCGCCGAGCGGCCGATCGCGCGCGGCGCCGAGGTGGAGGTCGCCGACGCCCGCGGCATGACGCTCTTCGTCCGCGCCGCGGCCGTACGGCCGCAGGGCGCGCCGGAGCGCCCGAAGGCCTCTTCGCGGAGGCGTCTGCGCCGACGCTTCAGCTTGCTTTATCGGGGTACCCCCGCTACAAAGAAAGGGCACCGAAAATCATCAAGGGAGACGGCCATGGCACAACGGTATGTGGACAGTTTCGGGGCTCGCGGCACGCTCCGCGTCGGCGACCGGACCTATGAGATTTTCCGGCTCGATGCCCTCGAGAAAGCGGGCTTCGAGAACGTGGCCCGTCTGCCGGTTTCGCTCAAGGTGCTGCTGGAAAACCTCCTTCGCCAGGAGGACAACCATCATGTCCATCGCCCCGACATCGAAGCGCTGGCGAGCTGGAGCCCGACCGCGCGCCCGGACAAAGAGATCGCCTTCATGCCGGCGCGCGTCCTGATGCAGGACCTGACCGGCGTGCCGGCCGTCGTCGATCTCGCCGCGATGCGCGAAGCGATGAAGAAGCTCGGCGGCGATCCGAGGAAGATCAATCCGCTCGTGCCCGTCGATCTCGTGATCGACCATTCGGTCCAGGTCGACTACTTCGGAACGCCGGAAGCCTTCCAGAAAAACTCGGAGATCGAGTTCGAGCGCAATGTCGAGCGCTACGCGTTTTTGCGCTGGGGGCAGAAGGCGTTCGCGAACTTCAGGCTGATACCGCCGGACACGGGCATCTGCCATCAGGTCAACCTGGAATACCTGGCGCCGGTGGTGTTCCGGGCGCGCGCCAACGGTACGGTGCTGGCCTATCCGGACACGGTCGTCGGGACGGACTCGCACACGCCGATGATCAACGGGCTCGGCGTGGTGGGCTGGGGCGTGGGCGGCATCGAGGCCGAGGCGGCGCTGCTCGGCCAGCCGATCGTGATGCTGATCCCCGAAGTGATCGGTTTCAAGCTGTACGGCAGGCTGCCTGAAGGGGCGACCGCTACCGACCTGGTTCTGACGGTCGTCCAGATGCTCAGGAAAAAAGGCGTGGTGGAAAAGTTCGTGGAATTCTACGGATCGGGACTGTCGAGCCTGAGCCTGGCCGATCGCGCCACGATCGGCAACATGGCGCCGGAGTACGGCGCAACGATCGGCTACTTCCCCATCGACGACGAAACCCTGCGTTATCTGGAGCTGACGGGGCGGGACCCGGAATTGATCCGGCTGGTGGAGGCCTACGCGAAGGAACAGGGGATGTTCCGCACCGACGCCTCCCCCGAACCGATGTTCACCGACACTCTCGAGCTCGATCTGGGGTCGGTCGTGCCCAGCCTCGCCGGGCCGCGCCGGCCGCAGGACCGCGTGCCCCTGGCGGAAGCGAAGAAGTCCTTCGCCGAGGCGCTTCCGACGCTGATCAGGAGCGGGGGCGCCGACAAGTCGGTGCCGGTACAGATGGACGGCGAGCGTTTCGAGCTCAAGCACGGCTCGGTGGTGATCGCCGCGATCACGAGCTGCACCAACACCTCGAACCCCTCGGTGCTCATCGGGGCGGGGTTGCTGGCGAAGAAGGCCGTGGAGAAGGGGCTCAGACAAAAGCCCTGGGTGAAGACCAGCCTCGCTCCCGGATCGAAGGTCGTAACCGAGTATCTGAAGGAAAGCGGGCTGCTCCCCTATCTGGAGCGGCTGGGGTTCTACCTGGTTGGTTACGGCTGCACCACCTGCATCGGCAACAGCGGGCCGCTGCCCGAGCCGGTCGCCCGGGCGATCCAGGAAGGCGATCTGGTCGCCGTCGCCGTGCTGTCGGGAAACCGCAACTTCGAGGGACGGATTCACGCGAGCGTGCGCGCCAATTATCTGGCGTCGCCGCCGCTGGTGGTGGCGTATGCGCTGGCCGGAAGCCTCGACGTCGATCTCTACCACGACCCGCTGGGGCGCGACGCCCAGGGCAAGGAGGTCTTCCTGCGGGATATCTGGCCGTCGCCGCAGGAGATCCAGGAGGTGATGCGGAAGTCTCTCAGAGCCGAGATGTTCAGGAAGGAGTACGGCCGGGCGACCGAGGGCGACGAGCGCTGGCAAAAAATGCCGGTGCCGGAAGGGGAGCTGTTCGCCTGGGACGATCAATCCACCTACGTCCGGCTGGCGCCTTATTTCGAAGGGATCTCGAGGACTCCCGCGCCGCCGCGCGACATCATCGGGGCGCGTATCCTGGCGCTGCTCGGGGACTCGGTCACGACCGATCATATCTCGCCGGCCGGAGCGATCGAGAAAAACGGTCCGGCGGCGCGTTACCTGATCAGCCACGACGTGTTGCCGAAGGACTTCAACCAGTACGGCGCCCGCCGCGGCAACCACGAGGTGATGGTCCGCGGCACGTTCGCCAATATCCGGCTCAGGAACATGCTGGCGCCCGGGACGGAGGGGGGAGTGACGCTGCACCTTCCCGACAAAAAGCAGATGTCGATCTACGACGCGGCGATGCAATACCAGAAAGAAGGCGTTCCATTGCTGGTCGTCGCCGGAAAAGAGTATGGAACCGGGTCCTCGCGCGACTGGGCGGCCAAGGGGCCGCGCCTGCTCGGCGTCAAGGCCGTGATCGCCGAGAGCTTCGAGCGCATCCACCGCAGCAACCTGATCGGCATGGGGATCCTGCCGCTGCAGTTCCGGCCCGGCGAAAATCTCAAGGCGCTCGGGCTGACCGGCTACGAGACCTTCGACGTCACCGGAGTGGCCGGGGGATTGAAGTTGCGCCAGGAGCTGACGGTTACGGCGAAAAGCGAAAGCGGCGAGACCAGGTCTTTCACCGTAATCTCCCGGATCGACACGCCGGCCGAGCTCGAGTACTACCGCCACGGCGGCATCCTGGAATACGTTCTCCGGCAGCTGCTGCAAAACTGATCCGCGCGGCGCCGTGGCGAGAAAGCCCGGCGGCGGAAAGCCGCCGCAGCTCGCGGCTGAGGGTTTACCCGTGGGTTCCCCCGATTACGTCCGCCATTTCACCGCCAACAACCCCGGCTACATGACGCTGCAGGGGACGAATCAGTACGTCCTCGGCCGCGGCGAGGTCATCGTGATCGACGTCGCGCTCCCGGCGGACTCCAACCTCGACGGCATCATCGAGCAGGCCGAAGCGATGGGGGCGAAGCGCATCGAAAAGATCCTGCTCACGCACATCCACAGCGACCACTGCGGCGGCGCTCTCGCGTTGCGAAAGCGGACCGGAGCGAAGCTCGGCATCCATCGTTCCCGAGCGGGGTATCTGGGAGGGGAAGATTTTCAGTACAACGACGGCGATCGCATCGCGTTCGGCGGCGGCGAGCTGAGAGTCGTGCATACGCCCGGACACGAATCGGGTCACTGTTGCTTCTACGAGACTTCCGAGCGGGTGCTCTTCAGCGGCGATCACATCCTGGGCTACGGCACCAGCGTGATCCGGCCGCCCGACGGCGACATGGCGGACTATCTGCGCTCGCTCGAGCGGCTGCTGGAGATTCCCATCAGCCTGATCCTGCCGGGACACGGGCCGCTGATCGGCAAGCCGGAGGCCAAGATCCGGGAGTACATCGACCACCGGATGATGCGCGAGCGGCAGGTGATCGAGGCGCTGCGAGCGGGGCACGACACGATCGGCGCCATCACGGAGGAGATCTACGTCGAGGTTTCCGGGCCGCTCAAAAACGTGGCCGAGTTTTCCGTCCAGGCTCACCTGATCAAGCTGATCAGCGAAGGCCGCGTCGGCCGGGACGGGGCGCGCTACCGGCTTCTGGAGAACGGCTGAGCGCCGGCCGTGCGAGGTCGAACTCCGGCGGGAACGGCTCCTGGAGGATTTCCAGGTCGCGCAGGGCATCGGCGCTCAACTCGTCCGCTTCGCGCTCCGGCGCGCCGTCGAGCAGGAGGACGATTGCACCCTTGCGGCGAAGGATCGCCGAGCGCCCGCCGCCGGCCGCGGCGCGCTGGGTGTCGGCGTCTCCCGTAAACCACAGCCCGCGCGACTCCTCCAGGGATCGCCGGTAGGCCCGCTCGAAGGCCCGAGCGGCCTCTGCATCCGACCACGCCGTGAACCAGGCGGTGACGGCCTCGGGGCCGTGCCCGTAAACTCGGAGGGTATCACCTCTCCAGCGCGACGCGATTTCGAGAGCCTCGGCAGCCGGGAGCGCGCTTCGGAGCGGCACGCGGAGCAGCGCTTCGCCGATCGTCTGGTCGACCGCAGCGCTTTGCCCCATCCGTCTGGCGAGGCCCGAAGGAACCAGGCGCAGCGGATCCTGCCGCCGGATGAAATACCGCTCGGGGTGCAGCACCTGGGCGGTGGACAGCGGTGGGCGCTCGAACAGCGCGTCGACGCCGCTCCAGCCGCGCGCCGCATAGGCCCAGGAGACAAACCGGGTACCCTCGCGAATCGGAAAGACCAGCTTTGCGCGCAGCAGATCGGGAAGCCGGGCGCCGAGCCGCTCGAGCTCGGCGGCGATTAAACCGGCGTCCCGCAATCGGTCGGCGGTCTCGCCGCGGCCGGCGGCAGCCAGCGCCGTCAGCACGGCGCTGCCGGCGGCTACCGCTCGAAGGGCGAGCTTGCGGTCCTCGAGGAAGATGACGCGGAGACGGTCCTGCCAGCGAAACCGCTGCTCCTGAAGAGCGTGCGCAAGGGCGAGCCCGCGAGGAATCGCCAGGGCGGACCGCACGTCCTCTCCGGCAACCGCCTGGCCGAGCCGGATCGCTTCCGGGGAGAGCAGGAGCACGCCCGCCCCGGGATCGTAGGCTGCGATCTTGCGCAGCCGCTCGAAGTCGCCCAGCGGCCGGGCGAGGTCGCCGCCGCGGGGCAGCAGCCCGATCCGGCGGTACGCGTGAGAGAGCACGGGCGGCGGCACCGGGCCGTATTCCTGCTCGAAAGCGCGCTCGGGCGGCGCGGGAATCGGCGCCCGCGGGGGACCCACGATCTCCCGGCGCAGCGATAGCCCCCTCAGGCGGACGATTCGGTCGCGCAGCTCCGCGATCGCCGCCTCGTCCCGACCGAGCTCTGCGGGAGCGCGCGAGGCGGAGCAGCCGCCGAGCGCAAGCGGGAGGATCGAGCACAAGCACGCGAAAAGGCGGAGAGCCGCCAGCCGAAGCATCGCTCTTCCGCCGGCCTCGGTTCTCACTATTTTTCCATGATCACGACGGGTAGACCGAGCTGCGCCAGGCGGCGCGCTTCCTCCTCGGCGCTCGCGCGGTCGGGGAACGTGCCCATTCGAACGCGATAGTAAACGGCGTCCTTGAGACGGAGAGGAACGACCGCGACGTCGGGGAAGGCAGTCGCCAGCCGGTCCCGGAGCTGCTCGGCGTTTTCCCTGCGGGAGAACGAGCCGAGCTGCAGCGTGTAATCGAGGCTCTGGCGGATCTCCCGGACGCCCTCGGGACCGCCGTCGATAACCTCGATCCGGACCGGGGCGGTTCCCGGGCCGATCATGCCGATGGATCGCGCCGCGGCGTAAGAGAGGTCGATGATTCTGCCCTTGGCGAAAGGGCCGCGGTCGTTGACCGTGACCTCGACCGCCGCGCCGTTGGTCAGGTTCGTGACCATGACGCGGGTTCCGAGCGGCAGGGTCTGATGGGCTGCGGTCAAGTCGTTTTGATCGTAAATCGCCCCGCTTGCAGTGGGCTGTCCATGAAAGCCGGGTCCGTACCACGAGGCGATCCCGGACTGGGTCGGGCGTGCTTCCGGCAGGGAGGGCGCCCGCGACCGCGAGAGAGGAACGGAGCAGGCGGCGAGCACAAGAGCCGGTACGACGGTCGCCGCGCCGAGTCCGGGGCGAAGGGAAAAGAAACTGGATGAGGGCATGAAACGAGCCGGCGACCTCGTCGGCGGGCCGATTATACTGAAACCGCGCGCGCGAAGGAAGACGCGCAGGTGAATTTCTCCCGGTCCGCGCGCCGTGGCGGGCGGTCGTGTCGGCGTGAACAACCGTTTACGTAGAATTTTCTTTGTGCTAGGTTAACCTTGCCGCAAGGAGCACGTGTCATGTCCGGCCATTCCAAGTGGAGCACGATCAAGCACAAGAAGGCTGCCAAGGACGCAAGGAAAGGCAAGCTTTTCACCAAGCTGATCAAGGAGATCACCGTTGCGGCGCGGATGGGCGGGGGAGACATCAGCGCAAATCCGAGGCTCAGGACCGCGGTGATGGCGGCGCGGGCCAACAGCATGCCCAGCGAGAACATCGAGCGCGCCATCAAGAAGGGCACCGGGGAGCTGGAGGGCGTCGCCTACGAGGAAGTGCAGTACGAGGGCTACGGCCCCGGAGGCGTGGCGATCCTGGCTCAGGTTCTCACCGACAACAAGAACCGCACGGTCTCGGAGCTCCGGCGGCTGTTCGCGAAGTACGGGGGCAATCTCGGCGAAACCGGCTGCGTCTCGTGGATGTTCGACAAGAAAGGGGTCATCACGGTCGACAAGGGCCGGGTGGACGAAGAGCAGTTGATGGGGGTCGTCCTCGATGCCGGCGCCGAGGACGTCAAGGAAGAAGAAGGCGTCTTCGAGATCGTCACCGCTCCCGAGGACTTCGAGAAGGTCAAGGAAAGCCTGGAGCGAGCGAAGATCCCGGTGGTCACGGCGCAGGTCACGATGGTGCCCAAAAACGTGGTGACGGTGGACGAGAAGCACGCGGAATCGATTCTCAAGCTCACCGAAGAGCTCGAAGACCACGACGACGTCCAGAGCGTGGCGGCGAATTTCGACATACCCAGCGAATACCTCGAAAAAGCGAGCTGATGAACTTGGCGCCGCGGCGAGTCGCCCGCAACCCCGTTGCCACGGTCATCCTCGGCATCGACCCGGGCTCGATCGTTACCGGGTGGGGCGTGGTGGAAGCCGCGGGGAGCTCCGCCGTTCACGTCGCCCACGGAGTGATCACCTCCGATGGAGCGGTCGGCCCGGCTGCCCGCCTCGGCCGGATCTATCGCGGAATCCAGGAGGTCTTCGAGGCCTATCGACCCGCCGTGGTAAGTCTCGAGCGGGTGTTTTTCGCGCGAAACGCGCAGAGCGCTTTGAAGCTCGGACAGGCGCGCGGCGTGGCGCTGCTGGCCGCGGCGCACCACGGCGCCTCCGTCTACGAATACGCGGCGGCGGAGATCAAGGCGGCGGTGGTCGGATACGGCCGCGCGACGAAAGAGCAGGTGCAGATGATGGTCTGCTCCCTGCTCGGTCTTCGCGGCACGATGGCGGAGGATGCCTCGGACGCGCTCGCCGCCGCCATCTGCCACGCCAACCGCAGCGCGTTTCACAGCCGGCTGCCGGCCGCTGTGGGCCGCCCGGCGCCGTTTTCCCGCCGGCGCAACTCGCCGTTCTAGGGTAGAAAGGAGCGCTCGGAGCTTCGAAACTGCCGTGATCGCGCAAATCAACGGTACCCTGGCGCACAAGATTCCCGGCGAGGTGATCGTCGATGTCGGCGGAGTCGGCTACCAGATTTTCATCCCGCTCAACGTGTTTTACGGGCTTCCCGAGGTGGGCGCGACCGTGCGTTTCTACGTCCACACGCACCTGCGGGAGGACGCGCTCCAGCTGTTCGGCTTCCAGGAGCCGGTCGAGAAGCAGGTGTTTCTGATGCTCAACGAGGTGGCCGGGATCGGGCCGAGGCTCGCGATCAACATCCTGTCGGGGATTCCGGCCGACGAGCTGGTGCGGGCGGTCAGGGAAGGCGATCAGCTGCGGCTGCTCTCGATTCCCGGGGTGGGAAAGAAGCTCGCGGAGCGGATGATCGTCGAGCTGCGCGATCGTTTCGCCACGTTTCTGGCCGAGTCGCCCGCGGCGGGGCAGGCCGCTTCGGGCTCGCGGCTGGCGCAGGACGCGGTGTCGGCGCTGGTCAACCTGGGCTACAAGAAAAGCGAAGTCGAAAAGAACGTGCGGGAAGCGATCGACTCGGGCAGGCAGACGCTGGAAGACGTGATCAAGGAAGTGCTGCGGCGCATGAGCCGCTGAGCGAAAACTTTACGCCGGGACAGGAGCCGTGGAGCCGCGTTCGATCTCGCCGAAGCCGACCGAAGAGGATCTCAATTACGAAGCCAGCCTCCGGCCGCGGGGCTTTGACGAATATATCGGCCAGGACCAGGTCAAGGAGAACCTGAAGGTGGCGATCGCGGCGGCCCGCGCGCGCAACGACGTGCTCGACCATCTCCTGTTCCACGGCCCGCCGGGTCTGGGCAAGACCTCCCTCGCCTACATCATATCGCGGGAGATGGGGGTCAATATCAAGGCGACCTCGGGCCCGGTGATCGAGCGCCCGGGAGACCTGGCCGCCCTGCTCACCAATCTCGATGAAGGCGACATTCTGTTCATCGACGAGATCCACCGCCTCAACCATGTGGTCGAGGAGCTGCTGTATCCCGCGATGGAGGATTACCAGATCGACATCATGATTGGACAGGGGCCGTCCGCCCGCTCGATGAAGCTGCCGCTGAAGCGGTTCACGCTGATCGGCGCCACCACCCGTTCGGGTCTGCTGACCTCGCCCCTGCGGGACCGCTTCGGAGCGATTCTCCGTCTCGACTTCTATTCCCCGGAGGCGCTCACGCAGATTCTCAAACGCTCCGCCGCGATCCTGGGCGTATCCGGCGAGGAAGCCGGAATCGCCGAGATCGCGCGGCGGTCGCGGGGAACGCCTCGCATCGCCAACCGGCTTTTGCGCCGGGTGAGGGACTTCGCGCAGGTCAGGGCGAATGGTACAATCAGCAAGTCGGTGACCGAAGACGCGCTGCGCCTTCTGGAGGTGGACCCGCTGGGGCTCGACAAGATGGACAAGATGCTCCTGCTGGCCGTGATCGAGAAGTTCTCGGGCGGGCCGGTAGGGGTGGAGACGCTGGCCGCCGCGATCGGGGAGGAGAAGGACACGATCGAGGACGTCTACGAGCCCTATCTGATCCAGGCGGGCTTTTTGCAGAGAACCCCGCGCGGCCGCGTGGCGACGTCTCTGGCCTACGACCATTTCGGCAAGCGAAAGGAGGCAAAGGCCGCCGCGAAAAACCAGCCCACGCTCTTCTGAAGCGGGGAGGTCTCCGGTCGAGCCGGCAAGCTCGCCTCTCGTTCGATCGGAGCGGCGGCACCGACGGCAGCTGCTATGGCCGACTTCGGCAAGTTTCTGATCACGATCGGAGTTTTGCTGGTGGTCATCGGCGCCATCCTGTCGCTCGGAGTCAAGATCCCCTGGCTCGGTCATCTTCCCGGGGACATCTACATCGAGCGCGAGCGCTTCAGCTTTTACTTTCCGATCACCACCTGTATCCTGATCAGCGTGGTCTTGACGGTTGTCCTTTATTTCTTGAGAAGGTAGAATTCGTCGAGTTTTCCACCCTTTAGGGGCTGCCATGGAAGTTTCCAATCCGGACGCACCCGTCGCCGAGGCGCTCAAGCTCGAGGAAGCGAAGCGGCGCAAGCGCGAGGGACTGGTGATTCTCGTCACCACCCTGATGGTGCTGGCCTTCGCCTTTTTCGAGGTCCAGATCCCGGAAGCCTCGCCGGAATCCTCCCTCGGCAACAACATCGTCTTCTTCCTCCTCATCAACATCAACATCATCCTGCTCCTGCTGCTGGTTTTTCTCGTCGTCCGCAACCTGGTCAAACTGGTTTTCGAGCGCAAGCGGCGCATCCTGGGCTCGCGCCTGCGCGTGCGGCTGGTGCTCGCCTTCGTCGGCCTTTCGCTCGTTCCTACGCTCCTTTTGTTCGTGATCGCCGGCGGGTTCATCACGCGCTCGCTCGAGCGCTGGTTCGATCTGCAGGTCGAGGGGGCGCTGCAGGGGTCGCTGGAGATCGGCCAGACCTATTATCAGAACTCCGCGAACAACGCGCTTTTCTACGCGCGGCAGCTGAGCCGCCAGATCACCCAACAGGGGCTTTACGAGCCGGAACGGCTATCCGAGCTCAAGGAATTCGTGCGGGCCAAGCAGCGCGAATACAATCTCGGCACGGTGGAGCTTTTCTCCCGGGACCACCGGCAGATGGTCGTCGCTTTCAACGACCAGGTGCCCACGGGCGTGACGATCAAGCCCGAGCCTGAATTTCTCGGGCGGGCCCTGCGCGGTCTGGAGGTGACCCGCACGCAGGCGTTGGGCGAGGGGGACGTGATTCGGGGCGCGGTCCCCTTTTCGGACCGCGAGGGGCGGATCATCGGAGTGGTCGTGGTCGACTACTACGTGCCGAAAAGCATCACCAAGCGGGCTCTGGAGATTTCCCGGTCGTACGAGCAGTACAAGCACCTGGCCTTTCTGAAGACCCCTGTCAAGAACAGCTATATCATGACGCTGCTGTTGATCACGCTCGTCATCATCTTTGTCGCGACGTGGTGCGGGCTGTATCTCGCCAAGGGGATCACGGTGCCGATCCAGAAGGTCGCCGAGGGCACTCACGAAGTGGCGCAGGGGAACTGGGACTATCAGATCGAGGCGCCGGGGGACGACGAGATGGGTATTCTCGTCGACTCGTTCAACCAGATGACCCGGGACCTCCGTCAGGTCAAGACCGAGCTGGAGCGGCGGGGCCGGTTCGTGGAGACGCTGCTCAGCAACATCACCGCCGGCGTGATCTCGGTCGACCGCTCGGGCAAGATCACGGCCTGGAACCGGGGCGCCGAGCGGATGCTCGGGGTCCAGGCCGGGGCGGCCCTGGACAGAGGCTACGAAGAGGTGTTCCGGGAGGAGCCGCTGCGGGTTCTTCAAGAGATCGTGGAGGGCGTGAAGGACCAGGAGGCCGTGGAGCGCGAGATCAAGCTGGCCTCGGCGGACCGGATCTTGACTCTGATGGTGACCGCCGCCACGCTGAAAGACGATGAAAGCCGGAGCCTGGGAGTGATGATCTTCCTCGAGGACATCACGCAAATCCAGAAGGTCCAGCGCATGGAGGCCTGGCGCGAGGTCGCGCGCCGCATCGCCCACGAGATAAAGAATCCTCTCACCCCGATCCAGCTGTCCGCCGAGCGGCTGCGGAAGCGCTACGCCCGGCTTCTCGAAGGCAACGGAGCGGTGCTGGACAAGTGCACGTCGACGATCATTCAACAGGTGGACGAGCTCAAGCGGCTGGTCAACGAGTTTTCCCAGTTCGCGCGGCTGCCGGCAGCCCGGCTGGCGCGGCACGACCTGAACGAGACCGTCCAGGAAGCGCTCTTTTTGTTCAAGGAGGCTCACCACCGCATCCGGTTTCATTTCAACCGCGGGACGATTCCGCTGCTGGAGCTGGACCGGGAACAGATCAAGCGCCTGCTGCTGAACCTCCTCGACAATGCCGTGGCCGCGGTCGGCGACGACGGCGAGATCCGCATCACCACCGAGCACGACCAGGCGCGCGGCGTGGTCTCGCTGGAGGTGGCCGACAACGGCTGCGGCCTCACGCCGGAGATCCGGGAGAGGATCTTCGAGCCGTACTTTTCCACCAAGAAGCAGGGCACCGGCCTCGGGTTGACTATCGTGAACCAGATCGTGGAGGACCACCGGGCCCACATCCGGGTGCGGCCGAACGAGCCCCGCGGCACGACCTTCACCGTCGAGTTCCCGGTGCGCGGGCAGGAGGACGTGCTGGAGGCGGGGCGCAAGGCGGCACATTCGTAGGAGAGGTAGGATGGGCGAAGCGGCGGAACCGAAAACGATCCTCGTCGTCGACGACGAGGACAATGTCCGCGAATCGGTGCGGGAAGTGTTGAGCGACGAGGGCTATCGCGTGGTCGATACCGCGGACGGGGCCCACGTGCTCGACCTGATCCGGCGGGAAAAGCCCGGGCTGGTCCTGCTCGACATCTGGATGCCGCAGATCGACGGCATCGGCTTGCTCCAGGAGATCAAGAGCAAGGAACCCGCGACCAACGTCGTGATGATCTCGGGACACGGCAACATTCACACCGCCGTGACCGCGACCAAATACGGAGCCTTCGATTTCATCGAGAAGCCGCTGTCGCTCGACGGTCTGTTGCTCACCGTACGCCGAGCCCTCGGCGAGCTGCCCTCGGGGGCGGCCGTGAAAGGCAGGGCTCCGGCTCGCCCGAAGCCGAAAGGGACGCGGCGAGCGGCGACGGCCGCGGAACGCGCCGCGGCGCCCCGGCAAAGGACGCTCCGGAAGAACGTCGTCATCTCCGGCCAGGGGCTCCATTCCGGCATCAAGACCGGGCTGATCCTGCATCCGCTGCCGCCGAACTCGGGCATTCTCTTCACGGACTTTTCCAGCGATGTCACGATACCGGCACACCTCGACTATGTCGCCTCGACGGGGTACGCCACCTCGCTTCGTTCCAAGGGGGTGGCGATCGCCACCATCGAGCACTTCCTGGCGGCGTTGCACAGCTACCGTATCACCAACCTGCTGGTCAAGGTTCAGGGGGAGGTTCCGATCCTGGACGGATCGGCCCTGGAGTTCTGCGACCTGATCGAAGAAGCGGGCATCGAGGAGCAGCCCGAGCCCGCGCCGGAAATCATCGTCGACCGCTCTTTTCGCGTGGGCGAGGAAGGCGGAGAGACGATCAGCATCGAGCCGGCCGAGGTTCTGTCGGTGACCTACACGCTCAGGTATCCCGCGCCGGTGGGCGTCCAGGAGCACACCTACACCTTCGCGGGTCCCGAGTCGTTCAAGCGGGAGATCGCGCCCGCGCGCACGTTCGGCTTTCTCAGGGATATCGAGAAACTCCAGCAGATGGGGTTGGTGAACGGCGGCAAGCTCAACAACTGCATTCTCATCGGCGACGACCGGATCCTCAACACGGACCTGCGCTTTGCCGACGAGCTGGCCCGCCACAAGATTCTGGACATTCTCGGGGACTTCTATCTGTTGGGACGACCCATCCGCGGCAGGATCAAGGCGTGCATGACGGGGCACGCCGACAACATCGGCCTGCTGAGGGAGATCCGGGCTGGGATGGGCCTTTGACCTCCGTAGCGCGCGCGTAACGTTTCTGGTTTTTTGAGCGCTTCCATGGATTCGCAGTCGCCTTTCCCCAGGCTTTTCACCGTGGACGAAGCCAACGCGCTCCTGCCGACGCTGCGCCCCATCATCGAGCGCATCCTGGAGACGATCCGGCGTTTGAGGGCGAAGAGCGAAACGGTGATCCGCGAGGAGTCCATCGACCCGGAATCGCCCAACCTGATGAGCCGCCTGCGCGAAAACCAGGAGATCGCGGCGATCATCGGGCAGGTCAAGGGATACGTGGACGAGATTCACAGTTACGGCTGCCTGTGCAAAGGCGTGGAGCAGGGCCTGCTGGATTTTCCCTGCATGCTGGGAACCGACGTGGTCTTTCTCTGCTGGCAGTACGGCGAGCCGAGCATCGCGTACTGGCACCGGATCGAGGACGGGTTTGCCGGGCGGCGCCCCCTGCTCGATCCGGAGGAAGCGGGGTCGGGAGGGAAGACCTCTTTTCACTGAGTCGCGGGACCCGGTGAAGACCGGCGGCCGGAGACGGAACACCCGGAAGCGCGACCCCCTCCTTGCAGCGACGGCCTGTTCAACGGGAGCCAAGCGACCTGAACGGAGCCCGGCGCTTGAGCGGTTTGAACGTGTCGAACAGGAGCGAAGTCCGCCGCGCCGCGGATTGCTGATGGCTTTCGCCGGAATCGAACAAGAACGAGAACTCTCCCGGCGCGTCAAGGAAGCCGCCTACCGCCTGGGGTTCGATCTCGTCGGAATCTCTCCGGCCGTTCCGCCCCCTCACGAGGAGTTCTTCGCTCAGTGGCTGAGAAAAGGGCTCGGCGGGGAGCTGGACTATCTCGAACGCACGGAAGAGCTGCGGCGCGACCCGCGCAAGGTGGCGCCTTGGGCCGTGTCGCTCATCTCCGTCGGCATGAACTACTACACGCCGCATCCGAGGCCGGATCCTCCGGCGCGGGGCACCGGCTGGATCTCGCGTTACGCTTGGGGCGACGACTATCACGAGCTGATGCAGCAGCGCCTGGCGGAGCTGCTGGACCGGATCGGCGAGCTTCGGCCCGGCGTTCGGGGCAAGGCGTTCGTCGATTCGGGGCCCGTGCTGGAGCGTGACGTGGCGGGAAGGGCGGGCATCGGCTGGATCGGCAAGAACACGCATCTGATCTCGCCGCGCCGCGGCTCGTGGTTTTTCCTGGGCGAGCTGCTCGTCGATCTCCCGCTCGCCTACGACCGGCCGATTGCCGACCGGTGCGGACGCTGCAACCTCTGTCTTCGGGCCTGCCCCACCGCCGCCTTCGTCGGCCCTTACGTGCTCGACGCGCGCCGCTGCATCTCTTATCTGACGATCGAGCTCAAAGGCTGGATGCCCCGGCACCTCCGGCCGCTGGTCGGTAACCACGTCTTCGGCTGCGACATCTGCCAGGAGGTCTGTCCGTACAACGTGAAGGCCCGTTCCTCGCGGGAAGGGGCTTACGAGCCCCGCCCGGGCCTTCATGCGCCCGATCTGGTTTCGCTGCTTTCGCTGACCGAGGAAGAGTTTCGCCAGCGTTTCCGCGGCAGCCCGATAAGGCGGGCCAAGCGCCGCGGGCTGCTGCGCAACGTCGCGGTGGCGCTCGGCAACTCGAAAGATCCTGGAGCAGTTCCCGCGCTGTGCCGCGCGCTCGCGGACCAGGAGCCGCTCGTCCGAGGGCACGCCGCCTGGGCCCTGGGGCGGATCGGCACAGCGGAGGCGCTGGCCGCCTTGCGCGGGCGGCTGGAGCAGGAAAGCGACCCGGCGGTGAGGGACGAGATCGAATCGGCGGTCGGCGAAGCCGTGGCAGGGGATTCGCGCCCCTCCGCGACCGGCTGAAGCCGCCTTCATTCCTCTTTCTTGCCGGCCCGTTCCATGGCCGCTCGAAGCGGCTCTTCCAGGCGCCTGGGGATCCGCGCGACGCGACCCCCCGCATCGACGCAAGCGTGAGTCGTCGAGCCGGTCGCCAGCAGGGACCCGTCCTGCTTGCGCGAGATCCGATAGGCGAAGGTCAGGCTCGCGCGTCCCACGGCCGCCAGCTCGGTCTCGATCAGCACGAGGTCATCGTAGCGGGCCGATCGGTGGTAGCGGCAGGTGACCTCGGTCACCGGGAAATGACAGCCGCTCGCCTCGATGCCCGCGTACGGCAGGCCCGCCGCGCGCAGAAACTCGGAACGGCCGCGCTCGAACCAGCGGAGGTAGTTCGCATAATAGACCACTCCCATCTGATCGGTGTCGCCGTAAATGACGCGGTAGGAGCAGACGTGCTTCATCGATCGGGCGGGGCTCCGCACAGAACCTGCGGTTTCCCGGTCCGGAAGATCGATCCCGGATTCGCGGAAATCTACTGGGTTTCAGGACGTTGCGCAACGACCGCGTCGGCGCGAAAACGAAAAGGCCCGACTCTCGCGAGCCGGGCCTTTTCCTGCCCAGGGGACGGGTCTCGGCCTACCATTTGCCGACCACCGGGATGTCTCCGGACGAACCGAAGCCGGAGATGCAGAGATCGAGGCTGCAACCGTCCCATACCCCGTTGCCGTTTCGATCCAGAAGCCATTCGCCGGTGGAGGGGCGGAAGACGCCGATCCTGGCGATGCCGGTGCCGTTCCAGTCACCGGTCACCGGAATGTCGCCCGGCGAGCCGAAGGACGAGATGCAGGTGTCCTTGCCGCAACCGTTCCAGGTCCGGTTCTCGTTGCGATCGAGGAACCACTGGCCGGTGGCGGGCCGGTAAAAGCCGAGCTGGGTCTTGCCCGAGCCGAGCCAGTCTCCCGCGACGGGCAGGTCGCCGGCCGCATAGGAGCTGAACCGCGAGCAGGCATCGCTGGTGCAACCGTCCAGGATCCCGTTGCCGTTCAGGTCCAGGTACCAGCGTTCGCGCGAGGGCCGGAAAATCCCGATCGCATCCCGCCGCGTCGCGCTCCACTTTCCGACCACGGGAAGGTCGGTCGGGCCGCCGAAGGAGTTGATGCAGGTATCCACGCCGCACCCGTCCCAGATGCCGTTGCCGTTGGTGTCGAGGCGCCACCACGAAGCAGTGGTCAGGGACGAGGTGGTCGTGCTGTCGGACAATCCGGATAAATCGGTCAAGAACAATCCGACTCGAGTTACTCCGGATCCGTCCCAGTCCCCGACCACGGGAACGGCTCCCTTGACGTTGAACGACGACAGACAGGTATCCACGCCGCACCCGTCCCAGACGCCGTTGCCGTTGGTATCGAGGAACCATTCGCCAGTGGCGGGGCGGTACAGGCCGATCTTGTCGGTCCGGTCGTCCGCGAAGTTGGCCGTAACGGTAGTGTTCGCGGTCAGCGTGATGGTGCAGTCCGCGGTTCCGGTGCAACCCCCTCCGCTCCAGCCGGCGAAGACGAAGCCCGTCGCGGCGCTGGCGCGCAGCGTGACGGCGCTGCCCGAGACGAAGGCGTAGGAGCAGCTGCCGCCGCAATCGATCCCCGCAGGGGTGCTGGTCACGGTGCCGCTGCCGTTCCTGGCGACGGAGAGCGTGACCGTGTTCAGCGCGAAATTCGCCGTGCAGCTCTTGTTCCCGTTGAGCGTGACCGATCCGTCGGCGCAGTCGGCGTCGCCGGTCCAGCCGGTGAACTTGGAATTCGATCCCGCGACCGGCGTGAGCACCACGACGGTGCCGGACGTGTAGCTCTCGGTGCAGTCCGCGCCGCAGTCGATGCCCGCGGGGCTGCTGACCACGCGGCCGCTGGAAGAGCCCGCGGAGGTGACTTGATTAACGACACTTGCGGTCAAGGTGTAAGAAGCGACGACGGCATTGAAGACGGCCGTACAGGCGATGTCGGCGTTGGCCGTGACCACGCCGTCGCTGCAATCGGCGGCGCCGCTCCAGCCGGCGAAAACCGACCCCGCCGAAGCGACGGGCGTCAACGTGACGGTCGTGCCGCTCGTGTAGGCTTCCGAGCAATCCGAACCGCAGGCGATTCCCGCCGGAGAACTGGTCACGGTGCCGCTGCCCGTGCCCGAGCGGCTCACGCTCACCACGAAAGTTGCGGCCACGGTGGTGGCGCAGCTCTCGTTGGAGTAACCGGAAGTTCCGGCGGAGTTGTAGGCGCGAACTCTGTAGCAGTAGGTGGTGCTGTTGGGTAAGTTGGAATCGGTGTAGGATGTGACGTCAGCGCCGACGCTCGCGATCTGCGTGTAGGTGCTGCCGCTGCCGGGTCGCCGCTCGATATAGAATCCGCTTTCGTCGGTCGAGTTGTCGCTCCAGGTCAGTCGCAGCTGCGCCGCGCTCGCAGCGCCGGCCGCTCCGAGGATTGTCAGCGCGAGAAATCCGAGAGTCCATAGGATTGTCCGTTTCATTGCACACTCCCGAGGAACCCGGTCTTCGGCCGATACCCGGCACGGTTCCTCGAAGAGTGTGCTCGGTCCGGCAGCCCTGCTGCCTTATCCCGTTTGTGCTCGGGACTTAGGCCAGTGGCTTTGCGTCCCACGCTTTCGCGTGGTTTGCCCTTGACGGATTGCGAACGTTTAGAGTTCTAGCTCCTCCGTGGTCGACGTTGTTTGTGTCTGCTTGTGGAGAGATCGAAGTCCGCGGTGATCGATCTTTCGCCTGGCGGAAATTGCAACCGATGTGCCAGCAAGCTCTCTATCGCGGCGGCGACTCGCGCCGTGCGCGGAGATTTCGCGCGCCGCGAACAATAATGTTCGCGGTCGACAACGAGCGAATGCGTTCCGCGCGTGCTCGCGGCAGAGGCCGAAAAAAACGCTTAGGAATCGAGCGCGGTTTTTCGCAGGCCTCGACTCGACGGCGCGCGCCGAACGCAACGGATGGGCGGCAGCCGCGGCGCCCTGAAGCGGGTTCGCCGGCGCCGGAAGGCCGGACCGGCGAACATTATTGTTCGCGCCGCACAACGACTAGACGGGGACTCCGGCCGCCGGGAGTGGGGCGCGGGAGTTCGAAGGTTCGAGGGAAAGGACGCTGCGCCCCAGTTCCAAACGTTCGAGCCGTTCAACCGCTCTGCTCTGTTTCGAGCCGTTGCGTTGCGGGGAGCGCCGGAAAACGTAAAAAGCAGGGGGCTGGGTTCGGGACTGCCTGTCGCGTGTTAACGCTATTTACAGCCCGAGGGGCTCGTGACAGAGGCGTACGAGAGGCAGGAATCGGAAGGTGCAGCAGCGGGCGTCGTGGTCACCGGCCGACGGAGGGCCGCCGGGGTCATCCATGGGGGTCAGCGGTTTCGAGGCCGGTCGGAGGGCTTTTCGGGCTGCAGTTTCGGGGCCGAGAGCATTTCCTTTTTCAACTCCGCGCGGACGTGCTCGAGCCGCTTCTGGAACCACGATCCCGTTGCGGGTTTGAAGACGCGCTGGACGAGACGCTCACCGTCATAAAATCCGCCGTTTACGGGGCTTTGTTCGAAGATGCGCCGCCAGTCCATGTGATCTCTCCTCCTCGATCGCGTCACGCAGGACGGGCGATAGCAGGCCGCAGCGTGCACGTAAAAAAGCGTTATGTTCCGCCGGGAGACGTCCGCGACGACGGCGACAGTCGAGTATCCTGGGCCATACCAGAGGGCTGCGTGCAGTGTCAACAGGATATCTATTGTCTCTGGCGCTCAATTGTCGATCCGCCCTCTTGAGTTTATTAACCGGTGCCTTACTCTGAAGCCAGGAGGTGACCCTATGGCACGAGATCTCAGAGCTTCGGTCGTGGAGAACATCAATCAGCTCAAGAAGGCAATATCGAAGAAGTCTTCCGAAGTAGCCCATCTGGAGAAAGAGCTCCGACGCTATGAGAGCATCCTCGCTTTGTTGGCAGGTAAAGATATTGCGAAAGAGCGCAACGGCAAAGCTCGCAGATCCGGCAGGACCAGCTTGCTCGCAATGTTGGCCCAACTGCCGGAAACCTTTACGAGCAAAGATTTCGTCAAAGTGGGTGTGCGGACCAACCGCCCACCGCTCTATCTTCGCCAGGTGCTGTCGCGCTGGGCCAGGGAGGGCAAGATCAAGAGACTGCAGCGCGGCAAGTACCAGAAGCTGAAAAAAGCCGCCGCTCAGCGTGCAGCCGCCTGAACGGCTACGACTCATCCCCGCCGCGCGAAAGCTGCGCGTCTGAGATCCCGCTCGCCCGGAGGTCCACGGGCGAGCGTCCTCCTTCGAAGCGAAATTCAGTTTGCGGTTTCCCATCGCGGATTTTTGAGGCACGTGGCGGTCGAAGCGGTCACGCCAGTGCCGGCGTGGCGCCCTGCCGCGCCATCCGATTTTGCCTCCCGCTCGTGAACGTGATAGGTTGCCGCTTCGCAGCGGCGCCAAAAGGTCAGTTTCTGGTTCCCGGTTTCCGGTTTTTCGCATGAACCCGGCGCGAGAGGGCTCTTTCGCGGCGCCCTTGCTTCGGCGTGCGAGTCCTTGACCTGGAGCGTCGAGCTGCTTTTACAGGCTGCCCACGGCTGACTGCTCGCTGGCGTATTTCACTTGGTTGCAACGGGGGACGACAATGCAGATCATCGAGCGCTTGATGACGACAAAGAGCGACGGAGTGGCGGGATTTCTCGCCCATCCGGCGCGCAGCACGCCCGGTCCGGGATTGCTGTTGATCCACCCCAAGTCCGGGGTCACCGACTACATCAAGATCGAAGCGCGCAAATTCGCCAAGCTGGGATACAGCACGTTCGCGATCAACGTCTTCGAGCAGCTGGGCTATCCGGCGGCGACGCACATCGAGACGGGATCGCAAATTCAGGCGAAGACGTCGGATCCGGAATTTACGCGGGTGCTTACCGAGGGCTGGCGCTTTCTGCTCTCGCAGCCGCACGTCAACCGGCGGCGGGTGGCGGTCTGCGGCTACTGCATGGGAGGGCGGATCGCGATCCACTTCGTCGCCGCTACGCCGGAGGTCAGGGCTTTCGTGGGGTACTATCCGACGGTGCGTGACGAGCCCACGACCCCGTTGCGGCCGGTCCATCCGTCGGAAGCGGCAAAAAAGATCCGCTGTCCCTCGATCATCCTGTACGGCGCGGACGACGTGACGACCGTGGTTCCGGTGCAGGATATGATGATGCGCGCGTTCCGCGAAAACGGCCAGCCGCTGGAGTGGCACTTTTTCCCGTTCGGCGGTCACGGCTACGTCGATCCCGGGGCCGTCGGCTATCACGCCCACGCCGCGGAACTGTCGTGGCCGCTGGTGGTGGACTTCATGGAACGCCACCTGCAGTGGGAGGAAGGGGATTGAGAAGAGGTTCGAAGTAAGGACCGGGGACCGAAGACCGAAGACCGGCACGAACGCGCCGCAGGCGGCGACGGCTTGAACCGCTTGAACAGTTTGAACCGTTTGAACGGGAGCGCAGCGACTTGAACGGGTACGACCGGGGACCGAAGACCGGCGACCGGCACGAGCGCGCAGCGGCCGCGATTGAAATATCAGGTCTTTCTTTGCGTGCTTTGCGTCTTTGCGCGAGCATCCTGTTTTTCTCGCGCCAAGAGCGCCAAGCGCGCCAAGGGCGCAAAGAGAAAATTTTCTGTTTCGCGCCAACGGCGCGGAAAAATACTCCTTCTTTCTTGGCGATCTTTGCGTCTTTGCGCGAGAAAAGATGGTTCGAAGTTCGAGGTTCGAGGTTCGAAGTAAAGACCGGAGACCGGGGACGGAAGACCGGCACGAACGCGCCGCAGGCGGCGACGGCTTGAACTGCTTGAACGGTTTGAACCGTTTGAACCGGAGCGCAGCGACTTGAACGGGTACGACCGGGGACCGAAGACCGGCGACCGGCACGAACGCGGGGAAAAAGATGGTTCGAAGTTCGAGGTTCGAGGTTCGAAGTAAAGACCGGAGACCGGGGACGGAAGACCGGCACGAGCGCACCGCAGGCGCGACGGTTTGAACCGCTTGAACGGTTTGAACCGTTTGAACGGGAGCGAAGCGACTTGAACGGGTACGACCGAAGACGGGGGACCGGGAAGCGCGACCGCGTCCTTCCCGGTCATCGGTCTTCGGTCCCCGGTCCTCGGTCTGCTGGCCGCGGCCGCGACGGCTTGAACCGACTTGCTCGCAGGTCATCGCGACAGAATCATTCGCCCGGGTCGAGGAATCTATGAAGATCGGCGGCGAGAGGCAAGGACCGTCCGCCGGAACTATCCTGGATCGTTGACAGGCCGAGGCGGGCGGTCGTAAAGTCCGCGGCAGGACGGCCGCCGAAGTTTTTTAAATCGATCGTCCGGGCGAGGACGGGAATGCCGCTTACTCTTTACCGCCACAGGATCCGGGACCTCCGATTGGGCGCACCGTCGCGTCTCGAGAAGGACGGGGTCCTGTCGATCGACGCGGACGAACTTCGCGCTCTTCTGCTTGAGGACGGCACGCTGGCGGGGGTGGATTTCACCGTCGCACGCCCCGGCGAGAATTGCCGGGCGGGACCCGTATTCGACATCGTCGAGCCGCGCGCCAAGGCCGACGGCGGTCCGGACTTTCCGGGCGTGCTGGGCCCTCCGCAAACCGCGGGGAGGGGTTCGACCCATGTGCTCGACGGGGCCGCCGTGACGATCTTGCGCGAGAACTCTCCGGGAGATTCGCGCGGGCCAACGGGTTATGTCCTGGAGATGAGCGGGGCGCCGGCCGAGGTCTCGCCCTACGGCGCTTTGCTTCACCTGATCGTGATGCCGCGGACGCGGCCCGACCTGCCGGGACACGCGCGTCAAAAGGCATATCGCCTCGCGGGCCTGAAAGCCGCGGTTCATCTGGCGCGGGCCGGTTTCGCCCGGCCTGCGGATACGGTCGAAACGCTCGAGATCGAGGCCGCCGGCGGAGAACGCCGGGGACTTCCGCGGATGGCGTACGTTGGCCAGATCTTCTCGCGCCAGAGAAAGCCGGAAGCGGGGGAGCAGATTCTGTACGGGGCCGACACCGACGGGATGCTGCCGGTCGTGCTCCACCCCAACGAGTGGCTGGACGGAGCCGTGCTGCCGTCGTATCACACGTCGCTCGGCGGTGCGGAAACCTACTTTTACCAGAACCATCCCGTGATCGGCGCGCTTTACGAACGCCATCGCGCCGGCGAGCTGGCGTTCGTGGGGACCGTGGCGACGATCGCCTCTGCGAACAATTTCGACCGCGAACGGAACTGCTCCTTTGCGGCCAATCTCGTGAAGACGGCGCTGGGCGCCGACGCCGCGGTGCTAACGAAATTCGGCGGCGGAGTCCCCCACACGGATCTCGCCGAGACGGCGCGCCTGCTCGAGAAGCTGGGAGTCAAGACTGCGGTCATGGTAACCGACCTGGCGCGTGACCACCGGGTCGAATCGGCCCTGCTTTTCAACTTTCCTGAGGTCGACGCGATTGTCTGCATCGGCGGCAACGACACCCGATGGTCGCTGCCGCGGGTCGAGCGGGTGATCGCGTCGACTCGCGAGATGGCCGAAGTGCTGGCAGGACCCTTGGAGATCGAGTCGCTGAACGTCGTCGGCGTGGCCAACCAGCAAGGCGCGTCGAGGCTGAGGGCGATGGTGTGTTGATAAAAAATCGTTCAAAAGGTTCAAGCGGTTCAAGCGGTTCAAACGGACCGCTTGAACCGCTTGAACGGAGCGAAACGGTCGAATGACTTGAACGGTTTTCTTCCGTAAGAGGTGCCCAATGCGGGTCGTCCATTATCTGAACCAGTTCTTCGGCGGCGCCGGAGGCGAGGAGCGGGCCGGTATGGGGCTGGAAGTGCGCGAGGGCGCCGTCGGCCCCGGGAAGCTCTTCGAGCAGGCGATGGGTGGCGAGGCGCGGATCGTCCGCACGCTGGTATGCGGCGACAACTACGCCGTGGAGGAGCAGGAGTCGATGCTCGCTTCGGCGCTGGCCGCGATCCTGGAGGCCGGCGCCGAGCTGCTGGTCGCCGGACCATGCTTTCAGGCCGGGCGATACGGGATCGCGGCGGGGGCGGTCTGCGCCGCCGCGCAGGAGCGCTTCGGGATCCCGGTCGTCTGCGCGATGAGCTCCGAGAATCCCGGCGCGGAACTGTACCGGGAAAAACTTTACATCGTGGACTCCGGAACCAGCGCGGCCAGGATGCGGGACGTGATGGCCCGCATGGCGGGCTTGGCGCGGAAGCTCGTGGCCAAGGCTGAGATCGGTCTGCCGGCCGAGGACGGATATCTGCCGCGGGGCTTCATTCGCGACCGCTTCGTCGAGCAAACTGCGGGGCAGCGCCTGGTGGCGATGGCCCTCGCGAAAGCGAGGGGCAAGCCGTACGAGCCCGAAATGCCGCCGCCCGCCTTCACACCGATCCCGAAGCCGCCGCCGGTGAAAGATCTCTCGCGGGCGCGGATCATGGTGATCACCGACGGCGGTCTGGTTCCCAGGGGAAATCCGGACCACATCGAAAGCTCGGCCGCGACCCGCTGGGGGCGGTACAGCATCGAAGGGGTGGCCGATCTTCGCGGAGAAGACTACGAAATCTCGCACGGCGGCTACGATCCGCAGTTCGTGCGCCAGGATCCCGACCGCCTCGTCCCGGTCGATGCGCTCCGGGAGCTGGAACGAGAAGGCGTCATCGGCAAGCTCCACGACGAGTTCTTTTCCACCTCGGGGCTGGCCAATCCGCTTTCGAACACGCGCCGGATCGGGCGCGAGATGGCGGAAACCATCCGGTTGCTGGACGTGGACGCCGTCCTGTTGACCTCGACCTGAGGGACGAGCACGCGCAGCGGCGCTGCGATCGCAACCGAGCTGGAGAAAGCGGGTATCCCGACCGTGCAGATCACGGCGGCGCTTCCGGTGGCGAAAATGGTCGGCTCGAACCGCACCGTGCTCGGAAACGGCATCGTCCACGTCGTCGGCGATGCCAGGGTTCCGCCTCCGGAGGAGAAAAAAATCCGCCGTTCGCTGGTGGAGAAAGCGCTCGAAGAGCTGAAGAGCTGAATCGAGAGGGCGGCTCACCCGGGGGCGCGAAAGACCGAGCCGGCCCGGATCGTCCAGCGAACGGCAAGGCGCTGCCCGGCCGTAAGCTCGCCGCCGACGGAATCCCGCAGGGAGACCCGATCCTCCGTCAGCGAGAGCACGGCGAGGTCGGCCTCCCGGCCGACGGCGACGCTCCCCAACCGGTCCTCCCAGCCGATTGCCCTGGCCGCGTTGATCGTGCACGCGGCAACGACCTGGTCCAGGGACATGCCCAAGGCGAGAAACTTGCTCATCGTCGTCGGCAGATCGACGACCGGGTTCGAAGGGCCCAGCCGGCCGTGCAGGTCGGTGCTGATGATGTCCGGCGCGAGCCCGCCGTCCAGGGCGCTGCGCACGAGCTGAAAATCGAAGTGGCCGCCGGCGTGGCCGACGTCGAAGATCACCCCTCGCTCGCGCGCCCGGCGCACGGCGCCGCGCAGACGCCCGGCCGGATCGACGATCGCAGGTTGTTGGGGCGTGTAGCAGTGGGTGACGATGTCGCCGGGGCGCAGCGTGTCCACGATCTCTTCGATCCAGAGGCCGGTGTCGCCGATGTGAACCATCACCGGGGCGCGACAGCTCTCGCCGGCCTCGATCGCCAGCCGGAGCGCCTCCCGGCCGTTGTCGCCCACCGCCTTGCGATGCAGGCGGACCTTGATCCCGGCGGCGATTTCCCGATTTTCCGCCACCGTGCGCGCCGCCGCCTCCGGATCGGCGAAGCGGAGATCGGTAAGCTCTCCCGGAGCGTGAAGCACGCCGTGCTGCGCCAGCGCGACGAACGCGAGCATGCGGGCGCGCGAAGGCGCGTGGATCAGGCGCTTGAAGCCCGGAAAGTTGACCGGACCGGCGGAGCCGGCGTCGACCGTGGCGGTGACGCCGGTCGCGGCGCAGATCGGATCGAGGTCGAGGCCGTACGGATTGACGCCCCAGTAGCTGTGAACGTGGAAGTCGATCAGCCCGGGCGTGACGTAAAGCCCGCGAACGTCGAGCGTGTGAACCGCCTGATCGCGAGGCAGCGAGGGACCGATTGCGGCGATCTTCCCGGACACAACGGCGACGTCGCCCGGCCCGTGAAATCCCGTCGCGGGATCGAGCACGGTGCCGCCGGACAGGAGGAGATCGAAAGGCCGGGTCACGCGGCGCAGTCCCCGGTGCTTCGCACGGCGGCGGCGTGCGGGGCGCCGACCGCCGCGGGTATCCTCGCCGGGGCGTCGCCGGCCCGGCCCCGATAAAGGGAAGGCGGTTTCGGCATCGTCGGCACCGTCACGGCTCGTTGACCAGCCTGCCGTCCTGGTAGGAAAAAATCTCGCCGCTCTGCTCGACCGGCAGCTCGGCCGCGAGCACGAAGCCTTTTCCAAGGATCTCCGGGCCGGGAAGTCGGGCGAACGCCTCCGCGGGGGCGTCTTCGGTCACGATGGGCACGCGCGGCGAGAAGATCACCACGCAGATATTGGAGTCGCGTACTTCCTCGGCGACGTAGCGGGTGAAGGTGCGGATGGCATCCTTGGTGACCACGTACGCGCAGGCGCCAGCGGGTTTGATGCCGCCGCCGCCGTACAGATTGATGATGTGACCGGAGCGGCGTTTCTCCATGTGCGGGATCACCTGCCTCGTGCAGAGGAACGTTCCCCCGAGATTGGTCTGGATGACGCGGTCCCAGAACTCTTTCGACATTTCGCTGATTCGCGGCCAGCGGGGGATCCCCCAGGCAAAGTGCGGTACGATGGCGGCGTTGTTGACCAGCACATCGATCTGACCGAAGCGCCGTATCACCTCATCGACCATACGCTCCACGCTCTCCGGGTCGCGGACGTCGGTGCGGATCGCGAGCGTTTCGGTTTGCTCGCCGAGCTCGCCCGCCGTCTTGCAGGCCCGCTCCTCGTTGAGGTCGGCGATGACCACGTTGGCCTTTTCGGCGGCAAAAGTTCTCGCCGCGTGCTTCCCGATTCCCTGGGCGCCGCCGGTAACGATCACGACTTTGTCACGAAGCATGGCAACTTCTCCGTAGATTCGGGCCGCCTTGCCTGCGGACCCGGGCTGCGACGGTTCGATGGACCAGCATCTATAATTCGCCGGCCGGGTTGTCAAACGGCCGCCTGTGGTGGTCGTTCAAACCGTTCGAGCAGCTCGACCCGTTCCAGCCGTCTGCCGCGAAGCCGCGGTAGCTGCTCACGGCTTGCTGCTCGCAGCTGGCGCGACGGTTTTGGCTAACTGCCGGGAAAATCGTGAAAATCGGCGCCAGAGCAGAGATTTTCGTTGACATCCAATTCCTCGTGGTGCGAAAATCAAACAACTTTTACTTGTACCAAAAATTTCTCTGGAGAAAGGGAGTAGACAATGGGGCAATGTAAAGAGATTTTACGTGCGGGATTGGGTGCCGTGGCGCTTTTGATTGCGGCCGGATGCGGTCCCGCAGCAAATCCGCCGCAGCCCAAGTGGACGGTGGAGAACCCCAGCGCCTCCACCGGAGCGAAGGAAACCAGGCAGGCGGCGAGCCGGGAGGTCAAGAAAGAACCGAGCGCTTCGAGCCTGGATGCCCTCCGCCGCGGCGAGGCGGCCGCGGAAGGACCGCTCAAGGACATCCACTTCGCCTTCGATCGCTACGATCTCTCGCCTGCGGCGCGCGATATCCTCAAGGCCAATGCCGCGTGGCTCAAGGCGAACCCGTCGGCGCGCGTCCAGATCGAGGGCCACTGCGACGAGCGCGGAACCAACGAATACAACCTCGCGCTCGGCGCCAAGCGGGCGGAAGCGGCGAAGAACTACCTCGTCAGTTTGGGAATCGCCGCCGGCCGGCTGAGCACGGTGAGCTACGGGGAAGAAATCCCCGTCTGCAAAGAACACAACGAAGGCTGCTGGCAGAAGAACCGCCGCGCCCGGTTCGTGGTGACCGCGGGCGGACCGGCGACCTGATCGTTTCCCGCCTTTCGATGGCTCCGGCGGCTCCAGAGAAGCCGCCGGAGCTTTGTCACCCGGCGTGTAACTGCTTCATGAACCAGTCGGCGATCGCGCTGCGGCGGTCGAAGCGTTTTTCACCGTGACCGACCCCGTCGAGCATCGCTCGATTCGGGGAATTGACCGATTTTTCGTAAAGCTTCAGCGCGCCGCGAGGGTCCATGACGCGATCATCGCGGCTGTAGCCGACGAGCAGCGGGCACTCTATCTTTTGCGCCCTCCCTTCGAGCGTGAACTCGCGCATTTTTTCTCTGGCCTCTTTGAGATCGCGGGCGCCGGTCAACCAGCGCAGCCGATCCTGGATCGGCGGGTAGTAATCGAACAGGTCGTCGACCAGGTTGTAGGCCCCGCTCCATACGGCGACGGCCCGTATGCGTTTTTCCTCGGTCGCGCACCGCGGGCCCGAATAGCCGCCCATGCTCGAGCCATGGACGCCGATCCGCTCCGGGTCGACGTCCGGCCGGGTGACGAGATAGTCGATGACCGCTTTGGCGACGCGCTCGGAGTCGGGCGGCGCGTACAGCCCCTTTTCGCGCAGGCTTCCGCCGTGCCCGGGCCCGTCCACGTCGATGAACGACATGCCGCGGCGCACGTACTGGCGGGCGCCGCCGTCGTCGCCGCGCAGCAGTATGCCGTCGGCTCCCGCGTAGTTGTACACCACGGGGAAACGGCCGTTTCCGCCGGCGGGATAGAAAAGAGCGTCCAGCCGGTGTCCCTCGTAGGGGATCTGCACCCGCTCGAACGGAGGCGGCACGAGGTTCCAGGCCTTGTCGAAGGTCGTCTGGAGCTTGCGATAAGTCGGTAGCATACGCGGGTCGGAATCGGGCATGTAGACCAGCGCTCGCCGATAGAAATCGGCCGCCCGCAGGTAGAACTCGTGCGCGGTAACGTTCAGGCCCTGACTTTCGAATCGTTCCGCCAGCTCCTCGTTCTTGCGCGCGACCCCCGTCCACTCGGCGTGCCAGCTTTCCAGATTGTACGGCTTGACCCGCCGCGCGACCGCGCGGATGTCCGGGTCGGGGTGCTTGTCGGAAATCTCCATCCGGATTTCCAGCTGGCCGCCCCCGGGAAGCCCTCGCCCCGGAAACAAAGCCCGCTCGGCCGCTTCTCTGTCGAGCACGTCACCTGTCGAATCGGTCATGGCTGTGATCTCCTTCATCTGGTAGTGAGCAGTAAGCAGTGAGCAGTCGGCAGAAAAACTAACGGCGCTTGGAGCACGGAGGTGCCGACCTGAGACCGGAGACCGGCACGAACGCGCCGGCAGGCGCGACGGCTTGAACCGCTTGAACGGTTTGAACCGTTTGAACGGGAGCGAAGCGACCAGTCGGAGCGAAGCGACTTGAATGGGTACGACCGGGGACCGAAGACGGAAGACCGGCACGAGCGCGCCGCAGGCGCGACGGTTTGAACCGCTTGAACGGTTTGAACCGTTTGAACGGTTTGAACCGTTTGAACGGGAGCGCAGCGACTTTAACCGCGCGAAGCGCTTGAGCGGCCGGGACTGTCATTGGCGACGTTTACAGGGTACGGCCCGGCGGCGCGGCATGGTAGCGGGAAGGCGCACTGCCGCTATACACGCACGGCAGCGTAATCGTGAACGTGCTGCCCTTTCCGAGCTGGCTTTCGACTCGGATCGTGCCGCCGAGCATTTGCACGAAGGTCTTGACGATGTGGAGGCCGAGACCGACGCCGCCCTGGCTGCGGGTGCGCGAGCTGTCGACCTGACGGAACTTGTCGAAAATCGAAGGCAGGTCGGCGGGAGCAATGCCGATTCCCGTGTCGGAGACCTCCAGCTCGACCCGATCCTCGGCCGTCCGGCGAGCGGAGACGACGACCCGTCCGGCTTCCGTGAACTTCAGCGCGTTGTTGATCAGGTTTTGCATCACGTGCTTCAGCTTGCCGCGGTCGCTCCGGATCCGCGGCAGGTCGGGCTGATAGTTCCACTCCAGGGAGAGATTCTTCGGCAGGGGGTAATCGTAGAGATACGCGAGATCCTGCAGGAATTCGGACAACGAAAAATCCTCGCACTCGACCACGACCGCTCCCGCCTCGATCTTGGTGGCGTCCATGATGCTGTTCACCATCACGAGCAGCTCGCTGGCGTGGCGGGACACCTTTTCCAGCGCGTTGACCTGCTCCGGGTTGACCTCTCCGAGCATGCCGTCCTCGACGAGCTTGGCGTACCCCGAGATGACGTTCAAGGGGGTGCGCAGCTCGTGCGACATGACGCTCAGGAACTCGTCCTTGACCCGGTTCGCCCTTTCGAGGTCGACGGCCTGCCTGCGGGCCTGCTCGTAGAGCTGCGAGTTGTCGATCGCCACGGCGGTCTGCGCGGCGACGTTTCTGAGAAAATAGAGCTCTTCTTCGGAGAATTCGCCCGGCTCGCGGCGGTAGAACGAGAGAACCCCGAAGACCGCGTCCTTCGCCATGAGCGGCACTCCGAGACAGGAGACAAAGCCGTTCCGCGCGAAAACATCGCAGTCGGGCAGCCCGCTCTGGCGGATATCGGGAACGAAGAGGACCTCCTTGCGCGACAGGACCGGGTGCTGCCCCCGGGCACGTTCCTCGATTTTCCACGCGTCCGGCGCGATCCCGCGGCAACCGACTTTCGAGAGATCCTCGCCTTGCTTGCCGAGGAGCATGACCGTGACCGCGGTGTGCGGCAGCAGGCGCTCCAGCCTGTCGAGCAACAGGTTGAGGACGGCCTCGAGCTCGAGCGTGGAGGTGATCGCACGGTTTATCTCGTAGAGGGCCGCCTGGCGTTCGGCGTGGCGGCGCAGCTCCTCCTGCGATTTCCTTTGCTGGGAGATGTCGCGGAAGATGCAGATGAAGGCGACCGGGCGGTGGTCCTCGCCGATCATGGGGAAGGAGGAGACGCTTACATGAGTCACGCCGTTTGCTGCAGCCGGGAGCGCCAGCTCGACCTCGCGCAAGGAGCCTGCGAGAATCCGCCGCTCCAGGTCGGGGCACGCGCCCGCCCAGCGGCTGCCGAGCTCGCCCACCGGAGAGCCGATCAAACGATTTTGCTGCCGCTCGAAAAGCCGGCACGCAGCGGGATTGGCGACGCGCACGATCCCTTCGTGATCGAGTATTAGCAGAGCGTCGGCCATGGCATTGATCACCTGTTCGGCGGCGAATGCCGGAGTGACGTCGATCAGCCGATAACGGCGTACGGCGCGCGCGGCGAGCACGATGGAAGCAAGGACCGGAAGGAAACCGACGGGATAGAGGGGGACACCGAAGGCCGGCAGATAATCGACGGCGCCCAGGTATCCGACGCAAAAGGCGGTGAACAGTGCCTTGCTGCGAAGCTTGCCGGTGCTGGAGCCCGCGGTCCGGAACCCGAGCCGGTAAGCCTGGAGGCTCCAGGCGATCGCCGCAAAAAAGTAGAGCAGGAAAGCCGCGCCGATCCAGCCATAGCGCACGTAGTACCCCCAGCTATAGAGGTAGACCCCGGCCACGAAGCCGTTGGTCCAGGCCACCGTGCAGAGAAACAGGCCCGACAGGAGCCAGCAGAGCCCGATGGAGCGCTTGCGCTTCTCGTGGACGCCGAGAACGCTCGCGGTGAAATGGTAAAAAGCAGCCGGGATCGCCGTCACCCCCGCCTGGCCGACGGAAGCCCAGGCGACCGCCACCGACTCCACGCGCGCGCAGTAGGCGAGCGCGTAGCTGAGGAGCCAGACGGCCACGGCCAGCGTCATGGCAAGGAAGGGCACCGCCGCCTGGCGCTTTTCGACCGCGGCAATGACCAGACCCAGGGCCGCAGCCGCGATCGCCGTCAGGAAGACCGGCAGCGCCTGCAGGTTCGCGGCGTAGTTTTCAGTCTGCAAGAGCATCCGGACCATGAGGCGACGCCGGTCATGATCGCCGGGCGAACCGCCGGCAGGTTGCCACGAAAAACGTCAGTATTCGGCGCCCGGCGGAAGAGCGATCGGACAGAGCTTCAGGGTGCCACTGGACGCCGAGCGCAAAAGGATGGTTCCGGCTTTCGATCCCCTCGATCAGGCCGTCCCCGGCGGTGGCGTTGACGACCAGCCCTTTCCCGGGTTCCTTGACGGCTTGGTGATGCCTGCTGTTGACCGTGAGGCGCTCGCTCCCGACGATTCGCCGAAGCAGCGTGCCTGCGAGAATGCGCACGGAGTGGCGGGGAGCGGTCCTTCCCGGCGTGCGCTGGTGGACGCCGGCGCCGGGGAGCTGCGTCGAGATGTCCTGATAGAGCGAGCCGCCGAGGGCGACGTTGAGCGCCTGCGCGCCGCCGCAGATACCGAGCAGCGGCATGTCTCGCCTCAAGGCCCGCTCGATCAGCTCGAGCTCGAACGCGGTCCGCTCGGGTTTGATCTCTCCCAGAGCGGCAACCGCTTTCTCGCCGTAGCGACGGGGGTGAATGTCGAAGTTTCCGCCGCTGATCAATAGTCCGTCCAGCCGGTCGAGCAACCCGTCGACAGCCCGACCTTGGGAGACCGGCGCAAGCATCACGGGCAGCGCTCCATAGCGCTGCAGGGCGAGGCAGTAGCGCCGGGGCAGGAAAAGCAGGGCTTCTTCACCCGCCCCTTTCTGCGCCGGTGCCGGAGTGAGATCGGCTGTAACGCCGATGACGGGCGCGCCTCCCGGGCCGATTCTGCTCATCGCTATCGGTCGTACAACTTCTTGTAGATCCGGTGATTGCGAACGACCAACTTAACATATTGGCGGGTTTCGAGGTAGGGGATCCGCTCGACGAACTCCTCGACGTCGTCGCTCGCAAGCTCCCTTTCCCAACGATCCACCGCGGCCTCGCCCGCGTTGTAGGCGGCAATCGCCTTGATCAGGTTGTTCGCGTAGCGACGCAGCAGATCCTTCAGGTACTGAGTGCCAAGCGCGATGTTGAGCTCCGGCTCGAACAACTTCTCTTCGGAAAAGCCCGCAAGCCCGGACTGGCGGGCAATCCTCGCCGCCGTCGAGGGCAAAAGTTGCATCAGGCCCATGGCGGAGGCCGGAGAGCGGGCTCGGGGGTCGAAGAGGCTCTCCTGCCGGATCAGCGAAACCACGAGATAAGGATCGAGCTCTTTTTCGGCCGCCTCCTTCCGGACCGTTGTCCAATAGGCAAGTGGAAAGCGGTAAAAATCGCGCTCGCTCCATGAAACAGGCAACCCGTTGGTGACCGCCACGCTCTGACTGAAAGCCTGGTTTCGCGCGAACTCGCGCGCCAGCAGCACGCTCAAACCCGGCTGCATGGCTCCGGCGCGCCGCAGCTCCTCCAGCTCGCGCACCGCGAAGCGCCGAAGCTGTATCCGGCCGAGCTCCCTGGCCCGTTCGAGGTGGAAGGCAAGGGCGGGCGAAAGCGCGGGGTCGATCTCCGCCTCGGCCATCTTGCTCGGGGGCTGCGGCTGCTCGATCTCGATTCCGGACCGTTTCAGCCGTTCGGCGGCGAGCGATTGATAGTAGGACTCCTCCGGAGCCGCGCAGATCTCCCGATAAAGACGAATCGCGGTCTCGGCCATGCCGGATTTCTCGGCGCTGCGCGCCTGCCAGTAGCGCGCGGCCATTCGATAGCGATCGTCGTCGGTGCGGCCCGCGAGGCGCTTGAAGGTTTCGAAGGCCTTCGAATGATTTCCCGAGCGGTAGTGGAGCCACGCCAGCCGCCAGGTAGCGTCGTTCCGCGTCCGGCTGTGCGGGAAGCGTTTGCCGATGGTGGTGTAGAACGCGGCCGCTTCGTCCTTGCGGCCCAGCGACTCGTAAATGTCGGCCGCCGCGAAATAGGCCTGGTCGTTGTAAGGACTTCGCGGGTAGCGTTCCATGAGACGATGAAAGTAGTCGAGCGCCCGCAGGTTGTCGTTGCGGTTCCAGAGGATCTGCCCGATCCGGAAAACCGCCTCGGCCGCCTCTGCGCCGTCGGGGAACTCCCGGGCGATCTCCTCCAGAACGGGCAGGGCTTCGTTTCGCCTGCGGGCGGCCAGGTAGACACGGGCGAGCCTGGAGAGAAAGCGAAGGCGGAGCGGCGGCTCCAGATCCTGAGCGAGCAGCTTCTTGTAGAGCGCCTCGGCGGCGCCATGCTCGCGCTCGAGAGCCAGCCGCCGGGCTTCCTCGGCGAGATCCGCGACCGTAACGAGACCGAACCGCTCCGGGTAGGCCTGGCGCAGCCGCTCGACTTCTCTACGGGCAGCCGCCGCCCAGGGGGACCGCGGTGCCGCCGCTCTCAGCTCCTGGAAAAGCGAGTGAGCCCGGGCGAGGTCGCCTTCGCGTTCTATCGCCCGAGCCTGGACGAAAAGCGCCTCCTCGGCCACGTCCGACGGAAGGCTTTTTTCGGACCGAAGGGCTTTCGCGAGCGCGGCGGCCGCGGCGTAGTTCTTCTGCGCGAGCTCTACTTTCGCGCGCTGGAGCCCCGCTCGATGATACCAGATGCTGGAAGGGAACCGCTGCCGGAGCTGCTCCAGAAAACCGACCGCCGCGGGCCAGTCGGCTTCTTCCGAGGCGATCGAGGCGAGATGATAAAGACTGTGGTCGGATAGGAGGTAGTCGGCCGCGAGCGTCCGCTGAAAGAGCTCGCGGGCCGTGGCGCGGTCCCCGGCGGAAAAGGCCGCGTAGGCGGCTGCAAAGAGGCTCCCGGCATCGGGCTCCTGCGCCGCTGCCGGGAGCGGCCCGCTGGCACAGAAGAGCAGGACGAGTGCGGCCGCAACCGACTTCATCCGCGTTAGTCTAACCAAGGCTCCCGGGGGATTCAACGAATAGGAGACCGCGCAGCGGCACACCCACGACCGGGGACCGATGACCGGGAAAGACGCCGTCGCACTTCCCGGTCCTCCGTCCCGGCCCCGGTCTTCACTTCGAACGTCAAACCGGAATCCGGGAGCTCTTTGACAGCGCGGCGCTGTTGTTTTTCCGGGCGATGAAAGTTATGGTTTGTCGCATGCAGGCGGTCCTGTCTGCCCGGGTGCGACGGCCGCTGCCAGGAGGAGGCACGCGTGAAAATCGAAGGGAGTTACACGTTCAACGCGCCGCGTGAACGGGTCTGGCAGGTCCTGCTCGACCCGAAGATCCTCGCACAGTGCATGCCGGGGTGCGAAGAGCTGCGGGAGATCGGGCCCGACCGCTACGAGGCGGTTATGAAGGTCGGGGTGGCGGCGGTCAAGGGAACGTACAAGGGAAAGGTGGCGATCAAGGACAAGCAGCCGCCAGCTCACTACGTCCTGAGCGGAGAAGGATCGGGCGGCCCCGGCTTCATGCAGGGGGACGTCGCCATCGACCTCGAGGAGCAGAACGGGAAAACCCTGGTGCGGTACAGCACCGAGGCGAAGGTCGGCGGGCTCATCGCAAGCATCGGCCAGCGCATGCTCAGCGGCGTCGCCAGGATGATGGTCGATCAGTTTTTCAAGAAGATCGAAACGTTCGTGTAAAAGAAACATTCAAGCCGTTCAAACGGTTCCGGGGCAGTAAGCAGTGAGCAGAACAGATCGATCGCGCCAGGAAGGCAAAGAGAAGATTTTCGCCTTCGCGCCAACGGCGCGGCACGGCTCGAACCGCTTGAACGGCTTGAGCCGTTTGAACGAAGCGTAGCGCTTGAACCGTCTGAACGATCCTTTAGTCAGCGTCGTTATCCCGACTTACAACCGCTGGCCGATGGTCCGTGAGGCGGTTGAGTCGGTGCTCGCGCAGAGCTTTCGCGACTTCGAGCTGATCGTCGTCGACGACGGCTCGACCGACGGCACGGCGGAACGGCTCGCCTCCGTGCGCGGCGTAACGGTGCTACGCCGGAGCCGGGGGGGCCCGGCGGCGGCGAGGAACGCGGGCGTGGCCCGCTCCCGCGGGAAATACGTCGCGTTTCTCGACTCCGATGACCTCTGGCTGCCGCGCAAGCTCGAGCTGCAGACCGCGTACCTGGAAGCAGCTCCCGAAAGGGAGATCTGCCAGAGCGAGGAGATCTGGCTGCGTTGCGGCGTGCGCGTGAATCCCAAAGCGCGCCATCGCAAGCCGTCCGGCGACATTTTCCGGCGGAGCCTCGATCTCTGTCTCGTGAGCCCTTCGGCCGTCATGATGACGCGCGAGCTTTTCGACCGGATGGGCGGGTTCGACGAATCGTTTCCGGTCTGTGAAGACTACGAGCTCTGGCTGAGGATCGGCGCGCGATACCCGGTCTGGCTCCTCGAAGAGCCTCTGGTGGTCAAGCGGGGCGGCCATGCGGATCAGCTTTCGCGTTCGGTGTGGGGGATGGACCGGTTCCGCGTCGCGGCCCTCGCCAAGCTCCTGCGGAGCGGAATCGAAGGCGAGAGGCGCCGCTGGGTCGCGGAGGCACTCGAGCGCAAGGCGGCGATCGTGGCGCAGGGCGCGCGAAAGCGCGGCCGGCTGGCGGAGGCCGCCGGGTACGAAGCGCTCGCGGCCGGGGCATTGGAAGAAATCGGCGATGTCGGAAGAACAGATTCGGGAGCACGGGACGGCGCGGGGATTTCACCCGCGCACAGTGAGCCGCTGGCTCGGCTGGCCGGAGCGCGATAGGGAAAGCCTGCTCGTCCTGGCGCGGGAGCTGAAGATCGGCGAGAACCACCTGCGCGATCTCATGGACTGGCTCGAGGAGATCGCCGCCAGGGACGGAACGCCGGTCGCCGCCGTTCTGGAGGGTCCCGCGCTCGCTGCGATCCGGACGGATCCCAGGCTCGGGCGGGCCGACAGGCTCAAGCGCGTGAAAGAGGAGGTCCGGCGGTTGAGGTTTCCCCGGCTGAGCCGGGTCGAGGATGCGATCCGCGCGCGCATTCGCGAGCTGAAGCTCTCTCCTCGGGTCACCCTCTCCGTCGCACCCGGCCTGGAGGGCGGCGATCTGCGAGTCGAGTTCGCCGCGCGCGATGCGGGCGAGCTGAGGGCGGCCGTGGAGAAGCTCGCGCAGGCCTGCTCGAGCGCGGCCGTGCGCGAGATCTTCGAGCTGCTCAGGGGCGAGAGAGGCCCCGAAGGCGAAGGGCAGGCGGCTGAAGGGCCGGAGAAAGATCGTACCTAGAGCGCGCCGAATCATGGTCCCGTTTAAATTCGAGGAGATCATCGTCGAGCAGGGCTCGGAGACGAGCCCGATTTTTTATAACCTCAGGCGAAGCCTGCCGGAGGTGCCGGTTCGCCTCGTTGCGCCGGACGATCTCGCTGCCGGCCGCGAGCCGGTCAGAGGCTTCGCCGCCGCCAAGAAAAAGCTCGTCCTGGCCAGGCACAAGGGCGAGTTCTTGAAGAAATGTCCGGGAAGCGGCGGTCAGGTCTGCTGCAACTACTTCGTGATCAATTTCGCCAGCAACTGCCCGATGGATTGCAGCTACTGCTACCTGCAGGACTATCTCTCGGAAAATCCGGCGCTCAAGGTCTTCAGCAATACGGACGACCTGCTTGCGGAAGCCGGCGCGCTGCTCGCCCGGCACCGCAAGCTGCTTTTCCGGATCGGCACGGGCGAGATCACGGACAGCCTCGCCCTGGATCCGTACATTGGCTTTTCCAGACAGGCCGTGCCGTTTTTCGCGGCCCAGCCGAACGTCCTGCTGGAGCTGAAGACCAAGAGCGATTGCGTGGACGACCTCTTGAAGCTCGACCCGAAGGGGCGGGTGGTGGTTTCGTGGTCGATGAGCCCGCAGCGGGTGATCGAAGCCGACGAACCGGGAACCGCTTCGCTGGAGGAGCGCTTGCGGGCGGCGCGCCGCTGCCAGGACGCGGGCTACCGGCTCGGGTTTCATTTCGATCCGATGATCGAGTACCCGGGATGGGAGCAAGACTACCGCGATCTGGTAGAGCGGATCTTCGCGACCGTCGACTGGCGGCGGGTCTCGTGGCTGAGCATGGGCGTTCTGCGCGCCACCCCGGCGCTCAAGCGAGCCATGCGCGAGCGCGGCGCGAGCGCCCGCCTGCTCGCCGGCGAGCAGGTGCTCTGCCGCGACGGCAAGCTCCGCTATTTCCAGCCGCTGCGGGTGCAGATGTACCGCCGGATGCTCGGCTGGATTCGGAGCGCCGCCCCGGCCACGAAGGTGTACCTCTGCATGGAGTCCAGGGAGGTCTGGCAAGACGTGTTCGGCTACGCGCCCGGCTGCGAAAAGGAGCTGGGCGACTTGCTGCTGCCGGGAATGTGAATCGTCGGCCGGGCGGGGCCGCGACGGCTTGAACTGCTTGAACGGCTTGAACCGCTTGAGCGGGAGCGCAGCGACTTGAATGGGTACGACCGGAGACCGGGGACGGAAGACCGGCACGAACGCGCCGCAGGCGCGACGGCTTGAACCGCTTGAACGGTTTGAACCGTTTGAACGGGAGCGCAGCGACTTGAACCGTCTCGTCGACCGTGACCGTCCGATCGGGCTGTTCGATTCCGGCATCGGCGGCTTGACCGTGCTGCACGAGATCATTCGCGCGCTGCCGCACGAGAACACGGTCTACCTCGGCGACACCGCGCGCGCCCCGTACGGCCCGAAGTCGGTCGAGACGGTCCTGCGCTACTCGTTCGAGAATACCGAGTTTCTCATCGAAAAGGGCGTCAAGCTCCTGGTGGTGGCGTGCAATACGTCGACGGCGGTCGCCCTGGAGGCGTTGCGCGCGAACTGCTCCGTGCCGGTTCTGGGGGTGATCGACGCCGGCGTTCGGCGTGCCCTGGAGATCAGCCGGAGCCGGAAGGTGGGGGTGATCGGCACGGAGGCAACCATTCAAAGCGGCGCCTACACGAAGGCCCTCAAGGCCCGAGACCCGGCCGTCGAGGTCTACAGCCGGGCGTGCCCCCTGTTCGTGCCGCTTGTGGAAGAAGGCTGGACCGACAACCGCATCGCCCGGCTGGCGGTCGAAGCCTATCTCGGTAGCCTCAAGCAAAGCGGTATCGATACCCTGATCCTCGGATGCACCCACTATCCCTTGCTGAAGAAGGCCATCCGGAAGTTCATGGGGCCTGGAGCTCGGCTCGTCGACTCGGGAACAGAGGTCGCCAGGGAGGTCGCGACCGTTCTCAAAAGGGAGTCGCTGGCGCGCAGGAACGGCAGGGGAGTGCACAGCTTCTTCGTCACGGACGCGCCCGAGCGGTTCGTGAAGGTGGGCCGCCGCTTCCTGGGAGAAAAGGTCGAGTCCGCGGTGCGCATCGAGCGCTGACGGGGCTCGGTCCGCCGCTCCCGAAGGCCCGCCGCGACCCCGGCACCTTGTATGCTCCGGTCACTATCGTGTATTTTATTATCGAGCGCCGAAGGCGCTCTTTGTCTGCCGCGCAGCGGCCTTTGAAGCATGCTGGGAATCATCAAGAAAATCGTCGGCACGAAGAACGATCGCGAGATCAGGCGGATCCGTCCGATCATCGAGCGGATCAACGCCCTGGAGCCGGAATTCGCGCGGCTGACCGACGCCGAGCTGCGGGCGAAGACCGACGAGTTCAAGAAACGGCTGGCCGACGGAGCCACGCTCGATGACCTGTTGCCCGAGGCCTTCGCCGCCGTGCGCGAGGCCTCCAGGCGCACCATCGGTCTGCGCCACTTCGACGTCCAGCTGATCGGCGGGGTGGTCCTGCACGAAGGCAAGATCGCCGAAATGAAGACCGGCGAAGGCAAGACGCTCGTCGCGACGCTGCCCCTTTACCTCAACGCCCTGGAAGGCAAGGGCTGTCATCTCGTGACCGTCAACGACTATCTCGCCCGGCGCGACGTCCAGTGGATGGGTCCGATCTACCACAAGCTCGGCGTCTCGGTGGCGTCGATCGTCCACGAGATGAGCTATGTTTTCGACCCGTCCTATCTCACCAAGGACTATCGCTACCTCAACCTCCGTCCCGTCAGCCGCCAGCAGGCTTACCGGGCAGACATCACCTACGGCACGAACAACGAGTTCGGCTTCGACTACCTGCGCGACAACATGAAGTTTTCCCTCGAGGATTACGTCCAGCGGGAGCTCAACTACGCGGTCGTGGACGAGGTCGACAACATACTCATCGACGAAGCCCGGACGCCGTTGATCATCTCCGGCCCGGCGGAGGAGTCGACGGACAAATACTACGTGATCGACCGGATCATTCCCAAGCTGCAGCGCGGCGCCGTCATCCAGGGCGACCCGACGCAGGACAAGCGCGCGGCGATCGAGGCACAGGGAGACTACACCGTCGACGAAAAGAGCCGGTCGGTCACCCTGACGGAAAGCGGCGTCGCCAAGGTCGAGAAGCTGCTCGGCATCCACAATCTCTACGATCCGCGCCAGATCGACACGCTGCATCACGTGCAGCAGGCGCTGAAGGCGCATTCGATCTTCAAGCGCGACGTCGACTACGTCGTCAAGGACGGGGAAGTCATCATCGTCGACGAGTTCACCGGTCGGCTCATGCCGGGGCGCCGCTGGTCCGACGGCCTGCACCAGGCGGTCGAAGCGAAAGAACGGGTGCACATCCGCGAGGAGAACCAGACGCTCGCCACGATCACCATCCAGAACTATTTCCGGATGTACAAGAAGCTCGCGGGCATGACCGGCACCGCCGACACCGAGGCTCCGGAGTTCAAGAAGATCTACAAGCTCGACGTGGTCGTGGTCCCGACCCACCGGCCGATGATCCGGGAAGACTATCCGGACGTCGTCTACCGGACCGACAACGAGAAGTACGAGGCGGTCGTGCAGGAGATCGAGGAGCGCCACAAGAAAGGCCAGCCCATTCTCGTCGGCACCACGTCGGTGGCGAAGTCCGAGCGGCTGTCGCGCATGCTCAAGAAAAAAGGAATCAAGCACAACGTCCTGAACGCGGTCAACCACGAGGCCGAGGCGAGCATCATCGCACAGGCGGGCCGCTTCGGTGCCGTGACGATCGCCACCAACATGGCGGGGCGCGGAACCGACATCCTGCTCGGCGGAAACCCCGACTTTCTCGCCCGCTCCGACATGGAAAACGAGTGGATCACGCGCGCGGCCAAGCTGCCGGTTCAGGGCGCGGCGCGCTACGAGGACGCGTTGCGGGAGCTGCGGGAGAAGTTCGAGGAGGAGGTCCAGAAGGCCCAGAAGCAGTACCTCGCGGAATCGGAGCTCTACGAGAAGCAGCGTAGCGAAGCGCTCAAGCGCTCGACCGAGCTGCAGCGCCGCATCCGGGACCTTTCGCCGTTCCGCGACCTCCGCCGTGCCTACGACGACCTGTCGACGACGGAGCTGATCGAGGCACTGCACAACCTGCGGGACATTCCCGAGCCCTACCTCAGGTCCAAGGAGGCGTTCGAGGCGGCGCTGGTCGACGGAACGCCGGCCTCTTCGAGCACGCGGATCGCGTTCGACGAGGCGCGCCGGGAGTACGCGGACGCGATCGAGCGCTGGCAGGGGAAAAACGGCGACCGGGCGGACCTGGTCGAGGCGCTCGACGAGAGGCGGCGCAACTACGAGCAGCGGATCAACGATCTGGAGTTCGAGCAGGCGCTCGCGGCGCTGCGCCAGGGGGAGGAGGCGGAGCTCGTTCGGGAATACGAAAGCGCCCACGCCGCCTTCGAGGAGGCGGAGGAGCGCTGCGAGCGGATCCGCGGGCCCTATGAGGCCAGGCTGCAGGAAGCCCAGCGGAACTACGAGAGCAAACGGCAGGAATACCTGCGCGTGGTCGAAGAGATTCGCGAGCAGCTGGACAAGGCGCCCGACGAGTTCCGCCACCGCTTCGGCGAGCTGCTGGAGCATTACAACCGCCTGTGCGCGGAGGAGAAGGAACGCGTGATCGCGGCCGGCGGACTGCACATTCTCGGCACCGAGCGCCACGAGAGCCGGCGCATCGACAACCAGCTCCGGGGCCGGGCCGGACGGCAGGGGGACCCCGGCTCGTCGCGTTTCTATCTCTCGCTCGAGGACGACCTCATGCGGATCTTCGGCGCCGACCGGATCCAGGGAATCATGGGGCGCCTCGGGATGGAGGAGGGCGTCCCGATCGAGCACCGCCTGGTCACCCGCGCGATCGAGAACGCGCAAAAGAAGGTCGAGGCCCACAACTTCGACATCCGCAAGCACCTCCTGGAGTACGACGATGTCATGAACAAGCAGCGCGAGGTGATCTACACCCAGCGGCGGGAGGTGCTGAAGGGCGAGCACCTCAAGGAAGACGTCGTCGAGATGATGCAGGAGATCGCCGCTGATATCGTCGGCCGATACGCCGACAAGGAGCAGCATCCGTCGGAATGGGACCTCACGGGATTGCACGAGGCGCTCTATCACCAGTTCAACATCCGCTTCGACCTCAGGCCCGAGGAAGTGGAGGGGCTGACCGCCGACGAGCTGACCGACAGGGTGGTGCGCAAGGTCACCTCGGTTTACGAGGAAAAGGAAAAGCGCTTCGGCGAGCCGGTGCTGCGTCAGCTCGAGAAGATCATCATGCTGCAGACGATCGACAGCCTGTGGAAGGACCATCTTCTCAACATGGACCACCTGAAGGAAGGGATCGGGCTGCGCGGCTACGGCCAGAAAAATCCGCTTCAGGAGTACCAGAAGGAAGGCTTCGAGATGTTCGAGGAGATGGTGGCGCGCATCCAGGAGGACGTGATCCAGAAGCTGTTCACGGTGGAGATCGCGCGCGAGGCGGTGGCGGAGCAGATCGAGGTGCAATCGCGGCCGCAGAGAGTGATCTTGAGCCACGGCGGTGAAGCCGCCGCGCCCGAACGCCAGGCCTCCGTCCGGCGACAAGGGGAGAAGATCGGGAGAAACGACCCGTGTCCCTGCGGCAGCGGCAAGAAATACAAGCGGTGCTGCGGAAAATGAGAATCGTGAGCAGCGAGCCGTCTTTGCGGGAAAAAGAGGGTTCGAGGTTCGAAGTAAAGACCGGGGACCGACGACCGAAGACCGGCACGAGCACGCCGCAGGCGGCGACGGTTTGAACTGCTTGAACGGTTTGAACCGTTTGAACGGGAGCGAAGCGACTTGAACGGGTACGACCGGGGACCGAAGACCGAGGACCGGCACGAGCGCGCCGCAGGCGCGAAAAGAAGATCTTTCGCGCCAAGCCCGCTAAGGGCGCAAAGAGAAGATTTTCTATTTCGCGCCAACGGCGCGGAAAAATACTCGCTCTTTCTTGGCGATCTTTGCGTCTTTGCGGGGAAAATGATGTTCGAAGTTTGAGGTTCGAGATTCGAAGTAAAGACCGGGGACCGAAGACCGAAGACCGGCACGAGCACGCCGCAGGCGGCGACGGTTTGAACTGCTTGAACGGTTTGAACCGTTTGAACGGGAGCGAAGCGACCAGTCGGAGCGCAGCGACTCTTACCTTGAACTTTTGAACTGATTCGATCGTGCTTTCCGGCTACAGATTCGCGGGCGTCGCCTGCGGCATCAAGAAGAGCAAGCGCAGGGACGTCGCGCTCATCGTGTCCGACCGGCCGGCGACGGCGGCCGCTCTGTTTACCACCAACCGCGTCAAGGCCGCGCCGGTGCTGGTCGGCATGAGGCGCATGAAGAGCGGAAAGCTGCAGGCGGTCGTGGCGAACAGCGGCAATGCGAACGCCTGCACCGGGAAGCGCGGGCTCCGCGACGCCGAGGCGATGTGCCGCATGGCGGCCGACGCGCTGGGTATCGATCCGGGGCTGGTGCTGCCTTCCTCCACCGGGATCATCGGGGTTCCCCTGCCCATGGACAGAGTCGCCGCGGGCATCCGCCGCGCGGCGGCGGAGCTGTCGGCCGACGGCTTCGAGCGGGCGGCCGAGGCGATCATGACCACCGACCGCTTCAGGAAAACGGCGACCGCGACCTGCAGGATCGGGGGGAAGCCGGTGCGCGTCGCGGGGATGGCCAAGGGCGCCGGGATGATCGCGCCGCACATGGCGACCATGCTCTGCTACGTGCTGACGGACGCCGCGGTCCAACCGGGCTGCCTGCGCTCCATACTTCGGGCGGCGGCGGACGACACCTTTCACTGCGTCACCGTCGACGGCGACATGAGCACCAACGACACTCTCTTGCTGCTCGCCAACGGCGCGGCGGGCAACGAGCCGGTCCGCGCGGGAACGGCAGCCGCGGCTGCGCTGGAAAAAAGCGTGCGCGAGGTGATGAAGACGCTCGCGCTCAAGCTCGTGGAGGACGGTGAAGGCGCGACGAAGGTCGTCGAGGTTCGAGTGGACGAAGCGCGGTCGCTGGCGGCGGCCCGGCAGATCGCCTTCGCGGTCGCTCGGTCCCAGCTCGTCAAGACGGCGTTTTTCGGCGAGGACCCGAACTTCGGGCGGATTCTGGCGGCTGTGGGCTACGCGGGGGTTCCCGTCGATCCCGACCGCATCGACGTCTTATTCGACGGCGTCGCGGTCGTGAGGCGAGGGGTGGGAAACCCGGCTGCGGAGCGGCAGGCCGCGCGCGTGCTGCAGCGGCCGCGGTTCCGCGTCCGCATCCGTCTGCGGCAGGGGACGGCGGGCGCGTCGGTCTGGACCTCGGACCTGTCGCACGAGTACGTGCGGATCAATTCGGCGTATAGAACCTAGAAAAGATCGTTTAAGCAGTTCAAGCCGTTCAAACGCTTCGCTCCGTTCAAGCCGTCGCGCCTGCGGCATGTTCGTGCCGGTCCTCCGTCTCCGGTCTCCGGTCTTTACTTCGAACCTCGAACCTCGAACTTCGAACCATCTTTTCTCGCGCAAAGACGCAAAGATCGGCAAGAAAGAAGGAGTATTTTTCCGCGCCGTTGGCGCGAAATAGAAAATCTTCTCTTTGCGCCCTTAGCGGGCTTGGCGCGAGAAAAACAGGATGCTCGCGCAAAGACGCAAAGCACGCAAAGAAAGGCCTGATATTTCAATCGCGGCCACGGCCAGCAGACCGAGGACCGGGGACCGAAGACCGGGAAGGACACGGTCGCGCTTCCCGGTCTTCTGTCTCGGGTCGGCCGTCTTCGCTTCGAACTTCGAACCTCGAACTTCGAACATCATTTTCCCCGCAAAGACGCAAAGATCGCCAAGAAAGAGCGAGTATTTTTCCGCGCCGTTGGCGCGAAATAGAAAATCTTCTCTTTGCGCCCTTGGCGGGCTTGGCGCTCTTGGCGCGAGAAAAACAGGATGCTCGCGCAAAGACGCAAAGCACGCAAAGAAAGGCCTGATATTTCAATCGCGGCCGCGGCGTGTTCGTGCCGGTCGTCGGTCCCGGTCTTTACTTCGAACTTCGAACCTCGAACCTCGAACCGGGATTCGCCATTCGCAGTTCGCTATTCCCAATCGTGCCTGCGCTCGTGCCGGTCTTCGGTCTTCGGTCGTCGGTCCGTTTCCACCGCTCGTTCCGTATCTTGTAGCGTGCCATCAGCTCGTAGAGGTTGACCCGGCTGATGCCGAGATCCCGGGCGGCGCGGCTGACGATGCCCCGGTTCCTGAAGAGGGCTTTCCTGACGAACTCGATCTCCATCGCGCGCCGGGCATATTTCAGGTTGATCGAAGCGGGAGGCTCGGGGGTGAAGCCCAGGTCGTCCTCGCGGATGATCGAATGGCCGGCCAGCACCACGGCGCGGCTGATCACGTTCTCCAGCTCGCGCACGTTTCCGGGCCAGCCGTAAGACGAGAGCGCCCGTATGGCTTCGCGGGACAGCGTCATGGGGGCTTTTCGCTGCTCGCGGCAAAAGCCGGCGAGAAAGTGCTCCGCCAGCGGAACGATGTCCTCGGGCCGCTCGCGCAGCGGCGGGAGGTGGATGGGAACCACCCGGAGGCGGTAGTACAGATCCTCCCGGAAGCGGCGGCCCTCCATTTCTTTCTGGAGGTCCCGGTTGGTGGCGGCGATGATCCGGACGTCCAGCTCGATCGACTGCGTGCCGCCCACCCTTTCGATCCTCCGGTTCTGGAGAAAACGCAGCAGCTTGACCTGAAGCGGCGCGGCCAGCTCTCCGATCTCGTCCAGAAAGAGCGTGCCGCGGTGAGCCAGCTCGAACTTGCCTCTTTTTTGAGCGTAGGCTCCGGTGAATGCGCCTTTCTCGTGGCCGAAGAGGTCGCTCTCGAGGAGATTGTCCGGGATCGCCGCGCAGTTCACGACGACGAAGGCCTCTTCATTCCTGCGGCTCCGCCGGTGGATGGCGTGCGCCACCAGCTCCTTGCCCGTGCCGCTTTCGCCGGAGATCAGAACGGAAAGATCGGAAGCCGCCACGCGCTCGATCGCCCTGAAGACCTCGCGCATCGCGCGGCTGCCGCCGATGATCCCCTGGAATTCGGCGGCGGGGGGCGCAGGCTGCTCCTCCAGGCGGCGCCGGAGGTCGTGGATGTAGAAAGCCCGGGCGATCATCACCTTCAGCTCCTCGAGGCGGACCGGCTTGGAAAAATAGTCGAAGGCGCCCAGCCGCATGGCCCGAAGCGCGTTGCTGTGCGCGGAGTTGCCCGTTACGACGATGGCGGAAGTGGAAGGCTCGCGGGTAAGAAACTTCTCGAGCAGTCGCAACCCTCCGAGGTCCGCCGGATCGCCGGGATTGAGCGCGAGGTCCAGCACCGTCACCGCCGGCCGTTCGCTGTCGAAGATCTCCTCCGCCTCGCGCTCGCGCGAGGCAGTCAGAACGTCGTATTCGCTCCCGAGCGCCCAGCGCAGCTGCTGGAGCAGCGCCTCCTCGTCGTCCACCAAGAGCAGCTTTCGTTTCACCGGTCGGATCCTCGAGGTTCGGAGGCGACGGCGCCGTCCGCTCGGAGCCCGAGGCGGGCGGCGAGCGCCATGATCTTCTCCGTGGTTCGGGCGAACGCGCGGAACGCATCGGCGACGAAGGCGGGATCGTCGCGGCGCGCGTCCGCGTTTTCCAGCGTGATGCTTTGCACGGCGGCGACATTCCGAAGCTCGTGCCTGATCGAGCCGAGCGCGCGCTCCAGAGTTTCCTGTTCGGCCGCTCGAAGCCGGTCATCGAAGAGGCGCCGCTCCGCGATCAAGCTTCCCATCCGGTGAGCGACGCACATCAGGAACTCTTCGTCCTGCGGCGAAAGCGGCGCACCCTCGCGTCCTACGCCGGCCAGCCCGAGCGTGCGCTCGCCGTCCCAGATCGCCGCCACGCGCCCGACCCCGAGCCGTTCGATCCCCTCCAGCTCCGCCGCTCCCGTACGAGCGGGAAGCGCAGGCTTGCCTCCCGGCTCGTAAACGACATCGGGGGCCAGGCGAGCGGTGTCGAGCTTGAGCGGCATTTTCGCCAGATCGTCGGGCCGGACGCCGTGGCTTGCGGCGAGGGAGAACCACTCGGAGCCGTCGGTTCGAAGCCAGATCGCGACCCGGCCCGCGCGCATCGCCTCCGCGATGAACGAGGCCATCGTGGCGGGAAGGTCCGCCGGCGCTGCCGGGCGCACGGCTTCGCTGAATTGCCGCCAGAGTTCGCGGTAGTCGTACGGTGCGTTCGCCGTCGACATGCCTGTGATCTTCATCGCCCGGAGGCGGCCCGTCGTTCCCGTGGTCTCACGATGAAGGCCGGATCGAAGGCGGAGAAAGTTTTGGAGCATGACCTTGCCGTCGCGGCGACCAAGCGAAGTATCTACCCGTGGCCGCGTCCCCGTCGGTCCGGCGCGACAATCGCGGAAGACGATGTCGAGCAATGGCCGTACCAGGAAGAGACAGGCAAGCTTGGCAGAAAATGCGACAAGAGTTCGGGCAGTCGAGCCTGAAACCTCGAGGCGCCGCGGTTTTAGGGTAGGACAGCCGGATTTGGCGCGGTCCGCGCGGCTCCTCCCGGAGAAGCGCCGGAGGAGCTTCAAAGCCATCGCGACCGCGGGTTGGAAGCTTGCGGCGACCCGCCGAGTTGTCATGGTTTCTCAACGCGCTGCTTGATTGGCAAGGGGCGCAAAAAGTTGTAAACTCCCGGAACAGCCGCTGACGCCTGCAAGTCTTGCCGGCGGCTGCGCAGTGCTTCGAAGCAGACCCGGGATGAAAAACCCGATGAACAATCACGCGGCCGAAAAATTCCAGACGGGCGGCTACGTGGATCTGTCGGGCGTCCCGCGCCGACGGACCGTCCAGGAAAAGGGGCTCATCGACCTGCTGCCCTGCGTTCTCTACGGCTGCGACGAACACTGGGTCGTGCGCTTCGTCTCGGAAGGCATCGCCCGCCTGACCGGTTGCGAAGTCGCGGAGCTGGCGGGTCGTCCCCTCTCCTGGGAGCGCATCGTCTTCGAGGAAGATCTTCCCCTGATCTCCGAACGGCTCGAAGAATTCAAAACCAGCGGCGAGATCTCCGTCATCCATCGGGTGCGCACGGCCGGAGGGCTGCCGTTGTGGGTGTCGCATGCGATCCGGCGGGTGCGGGTGGAGGGCGGCAGCTCGATTCACGGCTGCCTGACGCCCATCCCTTACAGCCAGGTCGCCGGGCGGCTGGATCACGGTGCGGCTTCGCGATTCGTCCACAAGCTCGGCAACTATTTTCAGTTGATGAACCTCTTGATCGGCTCCCTGCGAGTCAGGGATCCAGGCTGCGATGAAATCGGGGCGCTCCAGGAGGCGCTCGACAAGACGGTCGAGCTCACGCGGACTTTCGCCGAGTACAGCCAGGCCCCGGCGTGGACCTCGCTGATCGACGTGGGCGAGGTCCTGAGCGACGCGGTCGCGTCAAAGAAACCCCTGTTCGCCAGAAAGGGCGTCTTGCTGGAAAGCGACGCGGCGGAGGCGATCCACGGAGCCACCGTCGAGGGCGACCCCTATCTCCTGGAGGCGGCGTTCTCAGCCGTCCTGCAGAACGCGCTCGAGGCCACGGAAGAGGGCGGAGCGGTGCGCGTGCTGGCGCGGCTCGATCGCTCGGCGGGCGCCTCGCCGATCGCCAGCATCCGCGTCAGCGATTCCGGCTGCGGCATGGACGAGAAGATGCTCGGCCAGGCGACGGCTCCGTTCGTGACCTCGAAAAAGAACCATGACGGATTGGGGCTCGCGCTCGCCGCGCGTTTCCTGGAAATGCACGGCGGGTTGCTCCGGATCAAGAGCGGCGCGGGCCGGGGCACGGAAGTGGAGATGGCGCTGCCCGCGAGAGTCCCATGGGAATTCACCCAACGGTAGGGGAGCCGGTCCGGGTGGACCGGTCCGCCGGCGCATCGGTCATGTACAGCGTGCTCGTCGTTGAAGATCACGATCGTCTGAGAGAGCAGCTCGGGCGCTTTTACGAACAGCTGGGCTACAGGGTGGCGACCGCCGCCTGCGGCGAGGAAGCGATCCAGCGCCTCGGCGAGGAGAAGTTCGCGCTGGTGGTTTCCGACGTGAAGATGCCCGGCATCGACGGCTTCGAGCTGACCCGGCACGTCCGCGAGAAGTATCCGGAGACCGACATCATCCTGATCACCGCGTTCGGCAACGTTCAGCAGGCGGTGGAGGCGATGAAGATCGGCGCCAGCGACTACATCACCAAGCCCTTTCAGCCAGAGGCGATCCGGCTGGTGAGCGAGAAGCTCATCGAGAAGCGCCGGCTGCTCGACGAGGTTCGCGAGCTGCGGCAGCGCGTGCAGCACGAGCACAGCCTGGAGAACATCGTCAGCAAGAGCCCCAAGATGCTGAAGATCTTCGACCTCATCCGGTCGCTGGCGGAGACCGATTCGGGGGTGATGATCACCGGCGAGACCGGAACGGGCAAGGAGCTGGTGGCGCGCGCCATCCACAACCTCAGCCGGCGCCGAAACCGCCCGTTCGTGGCGATCAACTGCGGCGCGTTTCCCGATACGCTGCTCGAAAGCGAGCTGTTCGGCTACGAGAAGGGGGCCTTTACGGGAGCCGTGGTGAGCCGGGCGGGCAAGGTGGAGCAGGCGGACGGGGGGACGCTGTTTCTCGACGAGATCGAAACGATCGCGGCGCCGATGCAGGTGACGCTGCTTCGGGTTCTCCAGGAACGGGAGGTCGAGCGCCTAGGAGGCAACCGCAAGATCAAGGTCGACATGCGCGTGATCGCCGCGAGCAACGTGGATCTCTCGCTCTGTCTGGCGCGGGGAACGCTGCGCGAGGACTTCTACTACCGGATCAACGTGATCCCCATCCATCTTCCGCCGCTGCGGGAGCGGCCCGAGGACTTTCCCATTCTCATCCAGCACATTCTCGAGCGGCATCCGCTGGCGCGTGCCAAGGAGATCCGCGAAGTGGCGCCGCGGGTGCTCGACCAGATGCTCGCCTACCGGTGGCCGGGGAACGTGCGCGAGCTGGAGAACATCCTCGAAAGGGCCATAGTGAAATGCCGGGGCCAGGTGATCGAGGAAGTCGACCTGCCGGCTCCTCCCCAGCGCGTCGCGGACCTCGGCCCGTCGCGCAACGGCATGGAAAACATGTCGCTCAAGCAGTGGCTTCTGGGGAGCGAGAAAGACTATCTGAGGAACCTCCTCGTCAAGCACCGGGGCAGCATCTCCCTTACGGCCAAGGAAGCCAAGGTCGACAACAAAACCCTTTACAGGAAGATGAAAAAGCATGGACTCCTGAAGGAATCCTTCAAGGAGTTCGAGTAAGCACGCGCGTCCTCGAGCGAGAAGCGGGCCATGAGCAGACTGTTCGAAGCGCTTGCCAGAGCGGGGGCCGAGATGCATTTGGCCGGGGAGAAAATGGCAGAGGTCGCACGGCGCCTGCAAGGCGACTTTGCCGGCTGCCGCACGATCGTCGGCGGTCCGACGATTCTCGGGACTGCGTGGCGCTGCCTGCGTCCCGGCGGCGGGCGCGCGGCGGACCGTTGAAACGTGGAGCGCCCGCGCCCCTCTCCCCGGGATCCCGGCGAGCAGATTTTCCTTTCCGTCGTCGTTCCCGCGTTCAACGAGCAGGACGTTCTTCCTGAGTTCCACCGCCGCCTTGCGGCCGTCCTCGACGGGCTGCCGCACGCCGCGGAGGTGATCTACGTCAACGACGGCAGCGATGACGGGACGCTCGAGGTGATGCGCCGGCTGAGGGAAGCCGACGCCCGGGTCGCCATCGTCGACCTGAGCCGCAACTTCGGCAAGGAGATCGCGCTGACGGCGGGGCTCGATCACGCGTCCGGCGACGCGGTGGTGGTGATCGACGCCGATCTCCAGGACCCGCCCGAGCTGATTCCCGAGCTGCTCAAATATTTTTTCGAAGGCTACGACGTCGTCTACGCGCAGCGTTTGACCCGCGCGGGCGAGAATTTTTTCAAGCGCGGCACGGCACATCTCTTTTACCGCCTCATCCAGGCGGTGAGCCGGGTGAAGATTCCGCGGGATACCGGGGATTTTCGGTTGCTCAGCCGGCGGGCAGTCGATTCGTTGGCCAGGCTCCGCGAGCAGCACCGGTTCATGAAAGGCCTGTTCGCGTGGATCGGCTATCCCCAGCGGGCGGTGCCTTATCACCGCGATCCGCGCTACGCCGGCAGGAGCAAGTGGAACTACTGGCGGCTGTGGAATTTCGCCCTCGAGGGGTTCACCTCGTTCACGATCGCGCCCCTGAAAGTGGCGACCTATCTCGGGATGGGCGTGGCGCTGTTTTCCTTTCTCTACGGACTCGAAGTGATCTATAAAACGCTGGTGTACGGCGAGCCGGTTGCCGGCTACCCGTCTCTGATGGTCGTGATCCTTTTCCTCGGAGGGGCGCAGCTCATGACGATCGGCGTGCTCGGGGAATATCTCGGCCGGATGTTCGACGAGAGCAAGCAACGCCCGCTGTATTTCGTCAACGAGTACCAGCCTGCAAGGGGAGGTAGTTCAAGCAGTTCAAACCGTTCAAACCGTTCAAGCCGTTCGACGGCCGCTGCGCGGCAGACCGAAGGCCGGCAAGAAAGAGCAGACCGGGGACCGGAGACCGGGAATAAAGAATAGACCGAGGACCGGGGACCGGAGACCGGGAAGGGCGCGGTCGCATTTCCCGTCCCCCGTCTTCGGTCGTACCCGTTCAAGTCGCTTCGCTCCCGTTCAAACGGTTCAAACCGTTCAACCGCTTCGCTCGGTTCAAGCCGTCGCGGCCGCTGCGCGGCAGACCGGTCTTCCGTCTTCGGTCCCCGGTCTTTACTTCGAACCTCGAACCTCGAACTTCGAACCATCTTTTCTCGCGGAAAGACGCAAAGATCGCCAAGAAAGAAGGAGTATTTTTCCGCGCCGTTGGCGCGAAACAGAAAATCTTCTCTTTGCGCCCTTGGCGCTCTTGGCGCGAGAAAAACAGGATGCTCGCGCAGAGACGCAAAGATCGCTAAGAAAACTGGTATTTCAATAGCGCCTAACGGCGCGTTCGTGCCGGTCTTCGGTCTGCACCTCGAACTTCGACCCATCTTTTTCCCCGCGTTCGTGCCGGTCCTCCGTCTCCGGTCTCCGGTCTTACCCATTCAAGTCGCTGCGCTCCGGTTCAAACGGTTCAAGCCGTTCAAGCAGTTCAAGCCGTCGCGCCTAACGGCGCGTTCGTGCCGGTCTTCCGTCCCCGGTCCCCGGTCGCTTTCCATCGGGCATTTCTGTCCCTCCTGCTCGTCTTGTCTCGCTATTGCCCGGAGATTTTGTCTCCAAATTTTCAAGGCAAAAATGACCGTAGAGGACATGATCGGGCGTGAATGTCACGGAAGGGTGTCAAGTTTGACTCGTTGTCACTGCCGAGTCACGGTCGTTTTCTTCGGAAATGACGAAATTGCACAGGGTTACCCATTGGTTCGCGATTTGCTTTCCACCGGTTCCGTACAAAAAAGTACGTGTGCGAACAAAAATCGTACGATCAGGTGGAGCAAAAATCGTACGGTCAGGTGGAGGGGAGCTTGGAGCACAGCGGTTTTGGCCGGAAGTGGTACGCGGCGTTTACCAAACCACGGAGCGAGGAAACAGCCAGGTGTCACCTGGACAAAAAGGGTATCGAGGTCTTCTACCCCAGGCTCTTCCTCCCCATCGCAACCCGTTCCGGGCGCCGGGTCGTTTCACTTTTTCCGAACTACCTGTTCGTGCGAATCGACGTTTCATCCGAAGAATACTCGCAGGTCGTTTGGTGTCGCGGCGTCAAGCGGCTGGTGAGCTTCGGGGGAACCCCTGCGGTCGTGGAGGATAGCGTCGTCAATTTCATGCGGGAGCAGGCCGACCCGGAGGGGTTGATCGTAGCCAGATCGAGGCTCAAGGCGGGCGACGAGGTTGAGATAGCGAGAGGGCCGCTCAAGGGCCTGGTCGGGATTCTCCAGGAGCCCCCGGATACCCGGAGCAGAGTGAAGGTTTTGATGGAAATCCTGAGCCGGCCGGTCCAGGTGGAGGTGCCGGCCGAATGTATCAACATCGGCTGGGTGGCTCCGTGCCCGGCAGTGTCAGTGTAAAGCCCGGTGTGGTCAGGAATCGAGTATCGGTTCAGCTGTACGGCCTGAACGAGAGGCTGACAGAGCTGGCTCCGAATTAGGGCTCGCGAAGCCGGTTTCGTGCGTTCCGCGCTCGAGCGCCTTTCGCGGGCCTCTCGCGCTGAAGCCGGTACTCGAGTGTTTGTGTTTTCCGACGTCTTTTTCTTTTCGAAAACGGAGTGTGCCGTTATGGGCGGAGCTATGCCGAACGTCCGATTAAAAAGTATGCACGTGCAAACGGCGGCCGGAACCATTGCCGCGGTTATGCTCGGTGCCGCCGTCCTCCTCGTCTCCGCTTGCGGCAACCCCGTGGCCCACGTTCCCGAGTTTCCCGCAGCGAACATTTCCGCGTCAACCGTGGTGCCGCGGCTTCCGACCGGGCAATATCGACTGATACCCCTCGATCAGATCAGCATCCGTTTTCCTTTTCATCCAGAACGCGAACCGAAGGCGACCTCCTTTCCCGTCCAGCCAGACGGGAACGTCGTGCTTGACGAAATAGGTCCGATTCGCGCCGCGGGGCTGACGCCCGAGGAATTGGGGAAGGCCATCGCGGAAAGAGTGTCGGACCGGTTGCGGGACCCGCAGGTGGTGGTCACTGTGGTCCAGTACGCGCCGAGACGGGTTTTCGTAGGCGGCGAGGTCAAACAACCCGGCCCCGTCAACATCCACGACGGTATGACGCCCCTGCAGGCGATTTTCGACCGCGGCGGCTTTACCCCGACGGCACAGATGGACAGCGTGATCCTGATTCGCGACGCCGGGTCTGAAAATCCACAGATCGGAAAGCTCGATCTTACCCAGGCGATGGACAACGCAGCCCCCGAGCGCGTTACTCTCCTCGCCAACGATGTGATATACGTCCCGATGAGCGGCATCGGGAGGGCGGACCTCTGGGTGAAGCAGCACATAAAAGACTTGATCCCGTGGGAGCTCTTCAGGCCGCCCACGGCGCGGGACTTGATGTTTCGCTAGGCTTTCGGTGATTATATCCGCTCGCCTGACGGCGAGCTGCTGGCTGGAGAGCGGAATCGAGGAAAAACATGGCGTGGATTGAAATCGATGGAAAGCAAATACCGCTCCTGGAGCCGCCGGAAACGCATAAAGAGCTCCCGCGCAGGATTTTCCACGTCCTGTTCAAATACAAGAGACTGATACGCAACGTCTTTCTCGGCGTGAGCCTCCCTCTCTTGCTCATCGTTCTCCTTGCGCCACAGAAGTACGTCGGCGTCGTCAAGGTTCTCATCAAGCCCAGCCGCGCTTTTCTAAGCCTGACGCCGACGGGCTCGGACAACGCCGTGACGGTTCCCGCGTCGGCGGACGTTTTGATGACCGAGATCCAGCTGATACGGAGCCGCGAAGTCCTCGGCCAGCTGGCAAAGGAATTGCCTTTCCCGGACAGTGGATTCTTCGCCTACGGCTCGCCCTTCGGCGTTGAGGCGGTGCCCGTGCGCGGTACGAGCATTATTCAGATCAGCCTTACCGGGACCAATCCCGAGTGGACGGCCAAGGCGGTGAACCGGGTGGCCGAGCTTTATCAGGAACAGAGCCTCAAGGTGCGCAGAACGCAGGGTATCGAAAAGTTCTACGATGAGCAGGACCGGCGGTTGAAAGAAGACTTGATCAAAGCAGAGCAGGATCTCAAGGAATTTCAGCAGCGTGAAGGTATCGTGGACGCTGCCAGAGAGGTGGACGCCAGCCTGACCGCGCTGGCCGTGGTCGAGAAAAACCTGAAGGATACGGAGTCCACGATCAAGGAAACGGAAAAAAGGATCGCCATCCTCGAGCAGCAATTGAAAAGCCAGCAGCCTACCGTAACGGCCAGCAAGAGCATCACGACCGATCCCGCGTACGCCACGATCCGAAATCGTCTCACGCAGCTCGAGCTGGAAAGGCAATCGTTATTGCAAAGATACCTGCCCAAGGATCGTCTGGTCATGGACAAGGAACGGGAGATCGCGGAGCTGAAAAAGCAGCTCCAGGAGGCGGAAAAGACGACGGTTGGCTCGGAGAATATCGCTTTGAATAGCGTTCATCAGCGGATCCTGAACGAGCTTCTTTCGGCGAAGGTGCAGCTTCAGGCATTGCGGGAAAAGCGAACCGCGGAGGCTCAACAGGTCGCGTCGTACGCCGCGGTCGCTGCGGAAAAGAAGAAAAAGAGCTACGAGTACGAACGGCTGCAACAGGTTGTCAACATGAAACGCGAGGCTTTGGCCCTCTACAAGAAGAGGGCGGAAGAAGCGAGGATTTCCGACGCGATGGACGAGCAGAAATTCGGTAACGTGGTGATCCTGGACCGGGCCCGGCTGCCGCTGCCCTACGCCGGCCTCCCTACCTTTTTGTGGATTATCCTGATTGGTTTCTTCTCGACCGCCGTCTCGGTCGGCGTTGCGTTTGTCATGAACTATTTCGATCCGACCGTGCAGGATGAACTGTCCATCGAGGAAGAGTTCGGATTGCCCGTGCTGGCGACGATCCAGCATCACGGGGTTTGAGACGAGGGTGGCGTCGTGTATTTGAAGCACTTCGGCCTGCGTGAGCAGCCCTTCAACCTGACGCCCGATCCGCGCTTTTTCTACGACAGCCCGCTTCACCGCGAAGCCTGGGCGTCGCTTTACTACGGCATCAAGGAAAAGAAGGGCTTCGTCGTCGTCACGGGCGAGGTCGGAACGGGCAAGACCACGTTGATCCGCAAGCTGCTGCGGAGCCTGGAAGCCACGCACCGTTCGGTTTTCATCTTCAACACGTTGCTCTCCTTCGACGAGCTGCTCGAGTCGGTGGTTCGGGACCTCGACCTGGAACCCGCCCCCGGCCGGATCGCAATGCTGGAACAGGTGAACGATTTTCTGGTTGCGGAGGTCGGGAAGGGCCATACCGTGTCGGTGTTGATCGACGAGGCCCAGAATCTCGACGAGGACGCGCTCGAGGCCGTGCGCTTGCTTTCCAACCTGGAGACCGATCGGGAAAAGCTGCTGCAGATCATCCTGTCCGGGCAGCCGGAACTGGAGGCGAAGCTGAACAGCCGCGAGCTCCGCCAGCTCAAGCAGCGGGTTTCGCTCTGGTGCCGGCTGGACCGGTTGAGCCAGGCGGACACGGCCGCCTATATTGCTCACCGCCTGGCGGTTGCCGGGTATCAGGGTCCGGAGCTTTTTTCGAAAGCCGCGCTGCAGCTCATCTGGGAACGAACCGGAGGAATCCCGAGGCTCATCAATGCGATCTGCGACAACGCCCTGGTGACCGCCTTCGCGACGTCGTTGAAGACTGTGACTCCTGACGTCATTCACGAAGCGGCTCGTGATCTCCGGTTGACTCCGGAGGCCGGCAACGGTTCCTTGGAGGTGGAGGGGAGCAAGCGGGAGCAGTTGGCGAGAAGGAATCCCGGGACTCCGGTCGAGATGCCGGACAACAGCGGAGTAGGGCGAAGCCGCCGTGCTGAAGAGCCGGAACGACCCAGGTTCGCACGCGCCGCCGGCGAGGTCTTTCAGAATTTGGGGTTGAAGCAGGAGCCGGCCGCCAGGGACGCGCCCGTGGCTGAAGTTATGGAGGCCAGGCGCCCGTCCCCCAAAATGGCTGCGGTGGCGGAGCTGAAGGAGGTGAAGGGCCGGCCGAGCGAAAAAGAGGAAAACCCGTGGGTTGTACCCGAGCGTTCGATTGCGCGCCGCGGCACGGTCGAGCCGAAAGAAGACTATCGTGTCGACGAAATGGTCGTCCCGCGTGGGTTTTTTGACGGGTTGATCGCGGCACTGACGGACGCCATGGGGCCGATGGCGAACCTTGTGCTCGCCGAGCAAGTCGCCGCTTTGGGGGAGTCTTCGGAGCGCTTCCCGATCGCCAGATTGGCCGATCTCCTGCAGGGCCTCAAGTCGGAGATCCTGAGCGATCCCTTGCGAGCCGCGTTCGAGAGCCGGATCAGGAAGCAAATTCAGGAGTACACCCGTCCGGCGAGAAAATTGGGCAAGCAGTAAGAAGAAAAAACCGGTCGCGCCAAAAACGCCAAGAGCCCAAAGGAGAGGTGATTTTCTCGCGCCAAGCCCGCCAAGGGCGCTAAGAGCTGAAAACGCGCCCTATCTTCTTTGCGTACTTTGCGTCTTCGCGGGAAAATCGTGGTTCAAAGTTCGAGGTTCGAAGTTCGAGGTGCAGACCGAAGACCGCAGACCGACGACCGGCACGAACGGGCCGCAGGCCGCGACGGCTTGAACCGCTTGAACGGTTTGAACTGCTTGAACCATTATGTCTAGGATAGGCACGGGGAAACCGGAAGGCTTCGCCGGGAAATCGGGGGATCGATGAGTAAAATTTTCGAGGCGCTTGTCAAAGCCGAAGAAAAGCTGAAAGAGCAACAGACGAAGCCTGATCAGCCTTCGGTCCGGTTCACTCCACTCAGCCTCCTGCACCCGAAGCGGCATCCGATCAAGATCGATTTCGATCTGGATCCGCTGCTGGAGGAACAGTATCAGAAGCTCCGGCGCCGTCTGGCTCCAAGCCCCAATCATCCGGCTATCAAGGCAGTGATGGTCGCGGCGACGACCCACGGCGAGGGTGCGACGACGACCTCCGCGATTCTCGCATCGATGCTGGCGCGCTCCGGCCGTTCGAAAATTCTGCTCGTCGACGCCAACCTGCGTACCCCGGCGCTCGACGGGGTTTTCGACGGTGCCAAATTTCCCGAGGGGCTTTCCGATGTGATCGTATCGGACAAGCCTGTCGACAGCGCGATTTACCAGACCAACTTCTCCAACCTGTTTCTGCTCCCGGTGGGAAGGCCCCATTCGTCGCCGTCCTACCTCTTCGACGGCAATCCGATCTCGAAGTTGCTCGAAACTCTCAAGGAGCGATTCGATTTCATCATTTTCGACGGCGCCCCGCTCGACGGATATTCGGAGTCGTTTTTTCTTGCCTCCAAGGTCGACGGGGTGATTCTGGTCGTCGAATCCGAACGCACCAAGAAGCAAACGGTCAAGAGGATCAAGAAGGAGCTGGAGTGGGGGCCTGTCAACCTTCTGGGGATCGTGCTGAACAAAAAGAAGAAGTACATCCCTGAGCTGTTGGAGCGATTCCTGTAACAACACTTCGAAGTTCGAAGCGAAGAACCTATCACGCCAAGTCCGCCAGGGGTGCAAAGGCGCGGACCGGAGACCGCAGACCGAAGACCGACGACCGGCACGAGCACGCCGCCGGCGCCATTGAAATACCCTGTGTTTCTTGGCGAGCTTTGCGTCTTCGCGGGAAAAAAGATGGTTCGAAGTTCGAGGTTCGAAGTTCGAAGCATGGGACGATCCCGCCACGGGCGCAACGGACGCGAAAAAAAAGATCTTTCGCGCCAAGAGCGCCAAGGGAGTAAAGAGAAGATTTTTAGTCTCGCGCCAACGGCGCGGAAAAATACTCGCTCTTTCTTGGCGATCTTTGCGTCTTAGCGCGAGGAATCGTTCTTCCCCGTCTCCGCTCCCCGGTCCTCGGTCTGCTCTTTCTTCTCGGTCCTCGGTCTGCCGCGCAGCGGCCGACGGGTTGAACGACGGCTGAAAGCGGTATTCGCCAGTGGCGACCACTTACATTTTAGGCATCTCGGCGTTCTATCATGACTCCGCGGCCTGCCTTCTGCGCGACGGAGAGATCGTCGCCGCCGCTCAGGAGGAACGTTTTACGCGGCGGAAGGGCGATTCGCGTTTTCCGGTGAACGCGATCAACTACTGTCTCGAAGAGGGTGGGATCGACCGGGCGCGGCTGGACCACGCCGTTTTCTACGAGAACCCATGGCTGAAATGGGAGCGTCTGCTGGAAACTTACGCCGCCTTCGCCCCCGCGGGGTTCCGGTCTTTCGCGCGGTCGTTTCCGCGTTGGGCGGCCCATCGGCTGCGCCTGCCGGAAGTTATCCGCAAGGGGATCGGCGAGGGATTCAAAGGACGCCTGTGGTTTGCCTACCATCACGAGTCCCACGCCGCGAGCGCGTTTTTTCCTTCTCCGTTCGACGAGGCCGCCATCCTCACCCTGGATGCCGTCGGGGAATGGGCGACCAGCTCGATCGGGAACGGACGCGGAAACCGGATCGAACTAACGCACGAGATGCGATTTCCTCACTCGCTCGGAATGCTCTATTCCGCTTTCACGTACTACACCGGGTTCCAGGTCAACTCGGGCGAGTACAAGCTCATGGGGCTGGCGCCATACGGAGAGCCGAAGTACGTGGACTTGATCCTCGACAAGATCGTCAAGATCCACGACGATGGGTCGCTGTGGATGGACATGTCGTACTTCAACTACTGCCAGGGGCTCACCATGACGTCCCGGAAGTTTCACGATCTCTTCGGCGGGCCGCCGCGAAAGCCGGAGTCGTTCATAACCCAAAAGGAGATGGACCTCGCCGCCTCGATCCAGAAGGTCTGTGAGGAAGTGGTCCTGCGGGCGGGAAGGCACGCACACGCGCTGACCGGGATGCGCAATCTCGTCATGGCGGGAGGAGTGGCTCTGAACTGCGTCGCCAACGGGCGGTTGCTCAGGGAGGGGCCTTTCGAAAACATCTGGGTGCAGCCTGCCGCGGGAGATGCCGGAGGCGCACTTGGAGCGGCTTTCGTTGCCTGGCATCACTTCCTCGGGCAGCCGCGGCGTGCACGCGCGGGAGACTGTCAGAAGGGCTCGCTCCTCGGACCGTCTTTCGCTGCGCGGGACATCGAGCTTTTCCTGGACTCCGTGGGGGCGCAGTACGAACGTCTCGATTGCGAGGCCGAGCTGCTGGACCGGACGGCGAGGCTGCTGGCGGACGGCAAGATCATCGGCTGGTTCCACGGCCGGATGGAGTTCGGGCCGAGGGCGCTCGGGGCGCGCAGCATCATCGGAGATGCCCGCTCGCCGAGCATGCAGCAGACGATGAACCTCAAGATCAAGTTTCGCGAGTCGTTCCGGCCCTTCGCTCCTTGTGTCCTGCGCGAGTTCGCGCACGAATACTTCGAGGTGCGGGAAAACGAGGACAGCCCGTACATGCTTTTCGTTGCCCCGGTGCGGGAGAGGCACCGGGTTGCGTTGAGTACAGAGGAGCACGCGAAGATGAAGGACCCGGACCTCAGAATTCGAGTTTCCGTGCCGCGCTCGACCGTGCCGGCGATCACCCACGTGGATTACTCGGCGCGGATCCAGACGGTCGACGAGGAGAGGCACGGGCGGTTCTACCGATTGATGCGGCGCTTTTACGAGCTCACCGGCTGTCCTGTTATAGTCAACACGAGCTTCAACATCCGCGGCGAACCGATTCTCTGCACGCCGGAACAGGCCTATCGCTGCTTCATGGCGACCGATATCGAGTGTTTGGTAATCGAGAATTACGTCTTGATGAAGGAATGGCAGCCGGTAGCGTTGCGCGAAGACGCCGAAGCGTATAAAGCTCAGTACGCGCTAGATTAATCAATGCTCCGACCTCTTCCGTTTCCGCCCAGACGGGCCTTGCTTGCCGGGTACTCGATTGCGGCCGGACTGGTCCTGGGCTTGTCCTTGGCCGTTGTTTTATGGTTCGCTTCGGGGATGCCGGGGGTATACGCGGGTATTGCCGCTGGTGCGGTTGTCGGGGTAACCGCACGGCTGTTACCCGCAACCGGCCTGTTTCTCTATCGCGCCTATAACAAGAGCGTCCGTTTGTTTTCTTCGGCTGCCCGTGCGTGGATCCTCGCGGTTTGCTATTTTGTCATCTTTCGGGTCGTTGCGTGCGCCGGGAACAGGTTCAACTTGGCGAGTCCTCGCGACGGCCAGTCATCCTGGATCGCTGCGGATTCAAGGATTGACTCGCTGTCGCCTGTTTTCGGCCCCAGTGCAGGCACCGGCAACACCGCATGGATTGAATCCTACTGGCGTTGGTGCACGGAACCGCCAAATGGATGGGCGGTTTTTCTCATACCCTACATGTTCGCTCTGTCTCTGTGCAACGCCTCTGAAAAAGAACCCGAGAACCTACCGACCAGCATCTATACGCTGTACTGAGCCATGGGGACATTTCGGTTCATTCTGGCGCTCGCCGCCTCTTCGGTAGGTTTCATTTTGATCTTACCGGTGTTGCTGGCCATGATTCCGCTTGCGGTCTTGAGCCGATTCGCCGTGGTGATTGCCCGATGTCTGGAGCCCGGCATCGCGCGTTGGGGTGAGTTGATAGAATTCGAGCCGGAGATCGGATGGAAGCCAGCCGCGAACCTGAGCACCTTTCACCTTGCCGAGGACGTTTACCAAGTGAGCACGGATCGTCAGGGTTGGCGCGGAAAGACGGATCTCGAGCAAAGCGACGTTGTTGTTTTCGGTGATTCGTTTGCTTGGGGGTTCGGTATCGATGACAAACGGTACTTCGGCAACCTGCTGCCGGATGTGCGTATCAAAGCCATTGGCACGAACGGTTACAACATGGTTCAGGAGCTGCTCTGGATGCGTCGCCTGGCGCTGAAGCTGAAGGACAAATTGGTGGTATGGTTCATTTATTTCGGCAACGACCTGTACGAGAATCTCACTCCAGACATGTGTGGCTATAGGATGCCTTTTGTCCGTCCGCTGGACGGTACAAGGGAGTGGCAAATCGTGACCGACCATGTCAACGCGACGCGATGGCCATCCACTCCGGACGTCGACACGGCAATGCGGAACTATTACGGCAAGCTCGCCGACCTGTGCAGCCGTTCGTTCCTGTCGGCCAGAGCTTATCCGGCCTGTGCCTTTTTGTTGCGGCAGGGCGCGGAACTGTGCCGTGAGGTCGGGGCGGAGCTGGTCGTCCTGACTATACCCGATGTTACTCAGCTGACGCCGGCTGGCAGGCAGTTGTTGCTGCGACAGGGCGGGGATCCGAAATCCTTCGACGCAGAGCTTCCCGACCGGGAGATCGGCCGGATTTGCTCCGAGTTGGGCGTGAGGCATGTGGCGCTCAAGGATCACCTTAAACCGGAGGACTATAAGGTCGGAGACTGCCATTGGAATGCGAAAGGGCATCGCAAGGTCGCAGAGCTCCTGCGGGAATTGCATCGGCGGCACGGCGACGCTGCTGGCAACATCGGTTCAAAAACCTTGGTTGCGCCCGGCGACCGGGTCACTGTTCAGCCCAATGCGCTCTGAGTCGATTGGCGTACAGAGGGGTTCGCTGGCAAATCTCGTTGCGGTCGTTGTGCCGATGCATAATCGGAAAGAGATCACTGCCGACGAAGAGATATCCTTCAGGCACCTCATCCGATTTCTCGATAGGTACGACAAATACCTGGTTTTGCCGGAATCCTTGGATCTCCGGATCCCGGGTTTTCTTCAAAGGCACTTCAGCGATCGTTTCTTCGGCAGCATAACCGCACACATCCGGTTGATGCTTTCCCGCGGATTTTACGAGGCGTTCCGTGAGTACGAATATATCCTCGTTTACCACACAGACGCGCTGGTCTTCTCGGACCAGCTCATGCAGTGGTGCGAGTCAGGGCTCGATTACGTCGGCCCGCCGTGGCTCAACTGTCCGGACACGCCCTGGGTGAAAACCCCGAAGGTGGGAAACGGCGGTTTTTCGCTGCGAAAGGTTTCGAGCTTTCTGAAAATCTTCGATTCCCGCAGGTACGCCGTGGATCCGGAAGAATACTGGCGGAAAACCTATGCCTCGGTACCGACCCTTGAGCGCTACATGAACCTTCATAAGCGATACCTCAAGCGCCTTCGTTTCTTCAACGGAGTCAGGCGCGAGATGGCGGACTGGCCAAAGGTCTCTTGGCGCAACGAAGACCATTTCTGGTCGGACCGCGGCACTCATTATTTTCCCGAGTTCAAGGTCGCGGATTTCGACACCGGCCTGCGCTTTGGTTTCGAAGCAGCCCCCCGTTTGTGTTTCGAGCTGAACGGTCGCAAGCTGCCGTTCGGATGCCACGCGTGGCCGAAGTACGATAGGGCATTCTGGGAACCCTACCTATTGCGCTAACGGTTAACTGGTCGCGGTCCGGTTCTTTCGGGAAGGGGCGGAGAACGCTCGCGCCCGTTGCGCTCCGCACGGATTGGGCGCGTCGATTTTCAGTGGTCCGTTCTTCAGGAGGATTTCGCGACAAGCTCATATGGTAGCTGGCGTCTTCGAGAAGAAGTATCAAGGCCGGATCGGGGAGCTTTGGCAGTCGTGGAAGCACGCCGCGAAGGCAATCGGAGATTTTCAGGCGCGTTTGATTCTCGTTGCGTTCTATTTTGTCATTGCGGCGCCGTTCGCCCTATTGGTGCGTGCCGGCGACCCGCTGGCCCTCAAGTCAGGCTCAGCGCGGGGATGGAGGGCCCGGGCGGGAACATGGTCCGGGTCTCTCGAAGACGCGAGAAAGCAATTTTGATGAACGTCCTCGGAATCTCCTGCTATTTCCACGACGCAGCGGCAGCCTTGCTGCGTGACGGACAGTTGCTCGCGGCGGCGGAGGAGGAGCGCTTCAGCCGAAAGAAACACGACTACGAATTTCCCCAGCAGGCGATCGACTTCTGCCTGCGAAGCGGACACATTCGGGCCGAGGACGTCGATTACGTCGTCTTCTTTGAAAAACCGTTCGTCAAATTCGAGCGCCTGATACTGACGAGCCTGCAGATGTTCCCGCGCTCGCATCGCGTCTTCAGGGAGGCGATGATCACGTGGCTCGGGGACAAGCTGTGGATCCGTCACCTGATCCAGAGAAGGCTGGGCGTGCCGCCGTCGAAGATTCTTTTCAGCGAGCATCATTTGTCCCACGCCGCGAGCGCTTTTTACTGCTCTCCGTTCGAAGAAGCGGCGATTCTCACGGTCGATGGGGTCGGTGAATGGACGACGGCCAGCCTGGGAGTAGGGCGCGGGACGGAAATCAAGCTGCTAAAGGAGATCCGCTTTCCGCACTCGCTGGGGCTGCTGTACAGCGCATTCACCGCTTTCTTGGGTTTCGAGGTGAACGAGGGCGAGTACAAGGTGATGGGGATGGCGCCGTTCGGAGAACCGCGATACGTCGACAAGGTGCGCAAGGTGGTTCGCATCGGGTCGGATGGGAGCTTCGAGCTCGACATGGATTATTTTTGTTTTCACTACTCGACGGACAGGACCTTCAACGGGAAGTTCGAGGCTCTGTTTGGGCCGCCCCGTGATCCACAGTCTCGTTTCTTCACCGCAAGCAGCGGTTACCCTTCCTATTTCGGCGAGAAGCCGGGAAACTATCAGGAGCTTGCGCGGCAAAACCAGCACTATGCCGATATCGCGGCGAGCATCCAGGCGGTCATCGAAGAGGCCATGCTCCGGATGGCGAATCACGCTTACCAGGAGACCGGGCTCAAAAAACTCTGCATGGCGGGCGGCGTGGCGCTCAATAGCGTGGCGAATGGCCGCATTTTGCGCGAGACGCCGTTCGAGGAGCTCTACATCCAGCCGTCGGCCGGTGACGGCGGGGGCGCCGTGGGCGCGGCGCTGTACGGCTACCATTCAGTGTTGGGGAAACCCCGCGGCTTCGTGATGGAGCACGCGTATTGGGGAGAGGAACACAGTGCCGCCCGTGTCAAGGATTTCTTGGACCGAAGCGGAATTCCATACCGGCGTTTCGACGACGAAGAAAAGCTCATCGGTTACACCGTCGACCGCTTGCGGGAGGGAAAGGTGGTCGGCTGGTCGCAAGGAAGGTTCGAATGGGGCCCGAGGGCGCTGGGTAACCGCAGCATCCTGGCCGACCCCAGGCGGCCCGAGATGAAGGACGTGGTCAACGTCAAAATCAAATTCCGGGAGCCGTTTCGGCCGTTTGCCCCTTCGGTATTGGCGGAGCGGGCAAAGGATTACTTTGACCTGGCGTCGCCGGAGACGCACTATCCAGCGCGTTTCATGCTGTACGTGGTCGACGTCCGCGAGGACAAGCAGGAGGTCCTTCCCGCCATTACTCACGTCGACGGAACAGGCCGCTTGCAGACGGTGCGGCGCGATACCAACCCGAGCTATTACCGCCTGATCGAGACGTTCGGCGAAGCGACGGGTGTTCCGGTCGTGCTCAACACGTCGTTTAACCTGAAAGGTGAGCCGATCGTCAACACCCCGGAGGAAGCGTTCAACACATTCAGCCGCAGCGGCATGGACGTCCTGGTGCTGCGTGATTGCGTGGTGGAGAAGGCGAATTAAAGACCGGTAACCGGTGACGGGGGATGGGTACGGCGCGGGCGAAAAGCGGAAACAGGGTAAGGCACTGAGCGACCAGTCTTCGGTCTTCGGTCCGCGGTCGTCGTTCCCCGGTCCTTGAAAGGAGGTTAGTTGTATGCGCCTCATAGACAGTATCCTAAGCCGGCTCGGCATTGCGGGCGAGCTGTTGTTTTTTTTCTGGCAGCACAAATGGTGGTGGATCACGCCCATGGTGCTGGTGTTGTTGCTTTTCAGCGGCTTGTTGATTTTCGCCCAGAGCTCCGCAATCGCGCCGTTCGTTTACACGTTATTTTGATGGATGCTGCGATTCCCGTACAGGGCCACAGGGCTACACGGGAGATACCGTCGCTGGTGCTTTGCGACGCTGCGGGAATCCTTCCATGAACATCGCCGGAAACAAGGCCGGAATATCCATCGGCCTCGGCCTCGCGCTTGTGGTTTTCGGTGTAGTTCTTAGCCGTACAACCTTGGAGACGACGGGGTTTTGCGGTCCACCGATAACGTCGCGTCTTTTTCTGACCCTCATATTCGGCACGAGAGTGTCATGCGTGGGGCTCGGGCTATACCTGCTCGTAATTCGCCCGAGGTTGCGGGGATCGAGAGTCGGTCTGATGCTTTGTAGTGGGGCATTTACAATCGCGCTGATCACGGTAATGCTGCAGCTGTTTTATAAGCCCGTTCCGCTGCGTGCGGGCTGGAGATCGTCAGCGCCGGCCGCTGAAAAAAACCAGCTCGGATTTCGCGGGCAGAAGATCGAATATTCGGATGAGGACTTCGTCGTCGTTCTGCTCGGTGACTCTCAGGTGGAAGCCAGAGCGAGCGCATACGGGTGGATGCCTGAGCGACGATTGGAATTCTATTTCAATTCCGCCGGTCTCAAGGCGAGGGTGTTCACGTTGGGTACTGGCGGATATGGAACAGATCAAGAGCTGCTCGCTCTGAAAGAATACTATCAGAAATATCGTGCAGATTTGGTTGTTTTGTGGGAAACCCCGAACAACGATGTGTGGAATAACGTGTTCCCAACGTACTACCCGGTAAACGGTACTCCAAAGCCGACATTCTGGCTGGAAGATGGAGAATTGGCCGGCCCCAGCGAGCAATTGGGGGAGGATTTGAATCCGCAAATTAAGGTGGTGGCGCTGCTACGGAGATATTGCCCCGCCGACAGGGATGGGGTGTGGGAGAAGCGTCTTCCGAAAGCATTCGTGCCTAAGGAGAGATATGACGGCCCAGTTAACTGGAACTGGCAAAGGATGCACGATGCGGGAATGATGCGCAATCATCAGCTCAGCACAGAAAAAAGCCCGCTGGCGATGATGCTGACTCCGCGCAGTGAAAGAACCCAATATGGGCTGGATCTTACCCGGAGCTTGTTGAAGGAGATGGAAAGATTGGTAGTCTCAAGGGGCGGGAAGTTCGTCATACTCTATACCCGTGCACCGGAATCGAAATACTGGCATTCGACTGGCGACGAGTCGAGTGCCGAGCAGGTTCATGTCTTGAACGGCAAATATTACACGACATCGCGGCAGCAATACGAGGCGAATGTCGATTACATCAATCGAGATTTCGACGTGCATGTGATCCCGGTGACGGTGGAGGAGTGGGAAGTAGGGCCGGCCGATAGCCATCTGAACGAGCATGCCAACGACCAGGTTATGAGGGATTTGGCGCGCAGGTTAATTCCTGTGGCTCGCGCATTGACCAAACGTGAGAAAGTACAGAACCCTACGTCCGGACTTTCCTTGCGCGGCGAGCGAGCGCGGTGACTGCCTCTTCAGGAAACCTCCGCCGGCGCTGTGGCCGTAGCGGACCGTGAAGACGAGGCATTGCGATGCCGGCGCAGCATTTGATTGCGGGTTAACGCATTGAAGAACGTGCTCAAAGGCGGGGGGCCTGGACGCCCGGTGCGGATTCCGGACACTGAGATCTCGCTGGAGCGGACAAGTGGGGCGGACGAAGTGGGTGTCGTGTTCCGTTGGCGTGGAGAAGTGTATCGGGCCATTGCTGCTCAGTACGAAGTTTTCTATCGGCAATTGTTGGACAGTCCGCTGTATGGCGAGTTGACGACGCTTGGCATGGTGGAGACCGAGATCACCGAGCACCGTATCGACGGATTTGATCTCGTCGTCAAGCCGAAAACCATTCCCGTGGTATCCTATCCCACGGAGTGGACCTCGGCGATGCTGAAGGACGCCGCAATGATGACGTGCGATATCGAATTGCGTCTGCTGAGATCGGGTTACACGCTCAAGGACGCACACCCCTGGAACATCCTCTTCGATGGATGGAGGCCGGTTTTCGTGGATATCGGCAGCATTTGCGCGAAAGGGCCGGCGCCGGTACGTACCTTTTTGCACGAATTTCGAACGGATTTTCTTTACCCTCTGTTGTTCCTCGATAGTGAGGCATCGCCCCTGGTCGATGTTGCAATGAACGCCTATTTGGGCTTGCCGAAGCTCCCGATATATCGGTTGCTGTTCTGGCTTATGCCGATGCGGCACTGGCTGTATCACTTTGGAATGGATCGGAAAGCAAGACGGGTAGCCCGAAGATCCCCGGAAGCGGCCGTTGAGATTTTGCGCAGACAGATAGAGCGGCTGCCCGGACATCACGGTGAAAAGAACCCAGTGTGGTCGCTGTCCGGCGTTGAAGCGGATTGGGAACGGAGTGTAAACACTGCATTGGGTGATATCGTCGATAAGCTCAGACCGACGAGCGTCCTCAAAATAGGGGCGGATGAATCGTGGTATCGTCTGGCGGCGGCTTGCTGCAAATCGCGGGTCATAATAGCCGATGCGGATGATGACCGTGCGAACCGAATTTACGAACGTGTCAAAAATGAGCGGTTGAATTCACTTGTGTTGAAGGTCGACCCGATTCTTGCGAGTCCGCCCCACGACCGATGGGGGATACACAGGCCGGCAGAAGAGCGCCTCCGATGCGACGTCGTCTTCATGTTTAATACCGCCCGTTATTTCGAGGGCCGGCGGAAAAAGCGGTTCTCGGATGTGGCTTGGCGGCTGAGCAGGTTCTCTCGCAAGGCGGCGTTGGTCGGGTACAAACCGGCGCAGTACGGCGATTCGGAAGGCTCGGCGAAGACTCTTACATTAGCGAGCGCCAGGGAAACGTTGGGAGAATATTTCGAGAAGGTGTGTAGCTACGCGGAACTCGATCGGGACCGGTGGATGCTCCTGTGCCTCGAGCCTCGGCGAAACACAGATCCCGAACTCCGAGAGCGAACGAAGTTCGTCCTGAAAGAATGAGCATGAAGCGCTATGTCGGGCTGCTAAAAGCGCCCGTTCGATGGGCCCTCGATCGGGTTCTTGGAACGGTCGTGGGCGTGGATACCGAAGAACCGTTGGCGGCCCTGACATTCGATGACGGCCCGCACCCTGAATATACGCCGAGAGTGCTCGACATCCTGGAGCGATACGGTGCGCTAGGCACGTTTTTCATGGTGGGAAAAGCCGCGGTCGAACACAGAAATTTGGTAAAGCGGGTCGCGGAAGCAGGCCACGCGATCGGGAATCATTCTTGGGATCATCCGTCCTTTCCGCTGCTCAGAGCGAAGGACAGGCGCGCTCAAATCCGCTCCTGCTCAGATGCGCTGGCACCCTATGGCGCGAAATTGTTTCGGCCGCCGTTCGGGAACCAAAGCGTACTTTCATATCTCAGCGCCCGTATGTTGGGCTATGAAATAATCGCCTGGTCGCTAGAAGTAAGGGACTGGGTTCCGAACGACCCCGAATGGATTGCCGAACGGCTAAAGACGAGCATTCGTCCTGGCTGCATCGTTCTCTTGCACGACCGACTTTTCGTCAGGGCTGACAGTTATTGCAGTCGTGAACCTATGCTGACCGCCGTGAATTCGTTCCTGCGAGAGGCGTCGGTACATTATCGATTCGTCACCGTTCCAATGTTGCTGAAGGCTGGTCGCCCGCGCCGGCGGCGGTGGTTGATGCCGCCGGATCTCAAATTTCTCGACGGCATCAAGAATGACGCCCTCAAGGAGCCTTGATTTGCCGACTGTGGAAGAAAGCAAAGCGTGGACCTAAGCGTCATTATTCCGTCTCTTAACGCGGCTCGGACGATTGCGACTCAACTCGAAGCATTGGCGACGCAGAAGTGGAGCCGAAGCTGGGAGGTGATCATCGCGGACAATGGATCGTGTGACGAGACCCTCGAGATTGTCAGGCAATACCGAAACCGCCTGCCGGGCTTGCGAATCGTCGAGGCCCGCGAGAGACGTGGTGCAGCACATGCCCGCAATGTCGGTGTTGCAGCAGCGGCGAGCCGCAATGTTGTATTTTGCGACGCAGACGACGAAGTCGCTCCGGGATGGGTAGCGGCAATCGGTGAAGCCTTGTTCGAGCATGGTTTCGTAGCGTCGCGATTCGACACCGGAAAGCTCAACCACCGAGAGCTTCAGAGAGTCCTGGGCAATCCTCAGTACAGGGAGTTGCAAAAATTGTGGTATTCGCCGTTCCTGCCCCATGCCGGCGGCAGCGGGATGGGAGTCAAGCGAGAGATTCATGACGCCGTAGGAGGATTCGACGAAACCTTGCTCCGACTCTCGGATACGGATTATTGCGTCAGGATTCAGAAGCGAGGCATCCGTCTGCACTTCGTCGAGGACGCGGTGGTGAACGTTCGATGTCGCGACAGCCTGCGCGCATTGTACCGCCAATCTCGGGGGTTCGCCGAGTATAACGTGCTCCTATACAAGCGGTACCGGACTTCGGCGACGGGCAGCAGCGCGCTCTGGAGTTCTTATGTAAGAGATTGGATCGCGTTGCTTCGTGCGCTTCGGGGAATTCACCGTGAACAGGGCCGGGGAGTGCTGGCGTGGCGGCTCGGAAGACAGATCGGACGATTGGTAGGAAGCGTCAAGCACTGGGTTCCCCCGGTATGAGGGATAGAAGGGTGGAAGACGCCTTGGCGGGCACCCGGCGGCGCTGGTAAGGGCTCCAAACGCTAGGCATCCGGATTCTAGTACCATGAGCGACACGGTTATCCGCGTAGAAAATCTTTCGAAGTGCTATCGGATCGGAGCTGCGCAGGCGCCATACGATACTCTGCGGGACAAGATCGCCGGCGGCCTGGCCTCTGTTTTTAGCCGAAACGGCCGCCCGCCAACGGAAGGATTCGTCTGGGCGCTGAAGGATGTTTCGTTCGACGTCAGCGAGGGGGAGGTCGTCGGCATTATCGGCAAAAACGGGGCAGGAAAAAGCACTTTGCTCAAGATACTTTCCCGTATTACCGAACCCACGGCGGGGAGGGCCGAGATCCGGGGCCGCCTCGGCTGTCTTTTGGAAGTCGGGACGGGCTTTCACCCTGAATTGACCGGCCGGGAAAACATTTACCTGAGCGGGGCGATTCTCGGCATGAGGAAGACGGAAATCGACCGTAAGTTCGACGAGATCGTGGCGTTTTCAGAGGTGGAAAAATTCATCGATACGGCGGTGAAGCACTACTCCAGCGGCATGTATGTGCGGTTGGCGTTCGCCGTTGCCGCACATCTCGAGCCGGAAATCTTGGTGGTCGATGAAGTGCTCGCAGTCGGCGACATTGGCTTCCAGAACAAATGCCTGGGGAAAATGGGGGATGTCGCGCGACAGGGCCGCACAGTTCTCTTCGTCAGCCACAACATGGGGGCCATTGCGAACCTGTGCACGGCGGCCATCTGGCTGGACGGCGGCAAGATTGCGCTGCGGGGGGACGTGACGTCGATCATCGGGGCGTACGTCAAGAACAGCACGGCTCCGAACCGAGCGGAGCCTGGCAACTACAGGAGGGTTGGAACGGGAGAGGCGCGGATCAGGAAAGCGAGGCTGCTGGACACAGAAGGTCAGGAGCGCGAAACGTTCAGCATGGGAGAAACGATTGTCGTTGACTTCGACGTTGAGTTCTACCAGAGCCTTCCCGCGGCATACTTGAGCCTGCAGATCAAGCGAGTGGAAATGGGGTTGCAGGTTGTCCATCTGGAAAGCCAGGACTGCGGCTTTGTACCGGAGCGCGTCTCGGGAGGGTGTCGCCGTCGTTACAGGGTGGAAATCCCCAATTGCCTCCTGTACCCGGCTTCCTATCACATTACCCTGTGCGTTTGGGCACAGGGCGCGACATACGATTACGTCGCGGATGTTTTGACTTTCACCATGGTTCAAAGCAACGTATCCAAACGCACGTTTCCCCTGAATCTTAATAAACAAGCGATTTATTATATGCCGTCCTATTGGCGTGAGCTGTCGGAGTGAGATCAGATAAGGCCCTGGAGTTGTTAGGTGTTTCGCGGGATGTGGGAATCGAACGGTGGCGGGCGTTGCTCGGACGACACTTGGCCTTTGTGGCGGCGACTTACGCTCTGTATGTCCCGGTCTTGTCCTGTTGATGACGCCCAGCGTACCGGTAGGGTCCTCATTAGCCGGAGGGGAGAAGTAATCCGATGAACGAGCAGCAAGTTAGGCCTGCACGCGCGGCAGACCGGCTGAAACCGGTGGCTCAGAGGAACATAGAGTCAGCTCTCGCCAGAGCCGTGAGATCGATTCGGGCGCGAGCGCTCTGGCTGAGTCGCTGGTTCCATCTTCAGCGCATGCGGCGACTCGTCATTCCGAGGCGCGAGTTTCTGGCGGACCTGAAATATGCCGTGGACAGTCGTACGGGTTACGCTGCAGGCAAGATCGGAAGGTCGCAGCAGCACTGGATGTATTACGATATTTTATTGAAGCGGCAAACTGATCGAGAGGAGATTCGTCGGTTCGAAAAGGACCTCCTTTTTCATGCTTTGAAACAGTCTGGGGTTTTCCCGGAGGATATCGGATTTTATCGGGAGTTCAATCGCTTTTACATCCCGCACGTTAAAAACCTGGACTGCATCGGCATTTGTTTTACCGCGTGGGAACCGGAATTGTTTCGCTATTACGGTATCCGATCGAAACCGATCGGTTACCCGTGTCAACAGCCTTTCTTGACGGTCGGTCATCTCCCGATGTTCTTCAAGCGCGCCGATATCGCGGAATCCGAGGGCGAGGGCAACGGGTACCTCGAATATTTTAGGAACAAGCGAATTCTTCTGGTTTGTCCCTTCGCTAAGTTCCTGAAAGAGAGAGCCTGTAAGGAGACCTACGAGGCCATATGGTCCAAAACGGGACGCAAGTGGTTCGAGCCCAAAAGTGTCGAAGCCGTCGAATTGCCCTACGGATTCGAGATCGAGACGCAAAAAAAATATGGAACGGCGATTGATCTGTTCCACGCGGTTGTCGGGGAAATAGACGCGCGGGATTTCGATATCGCGCTGATCGGTGCCGCAGGGTTGGCGATACCAATAGCGTCCCACATAAAGCAAACCGGGCGGATTGGGATTGACTTGGGGGGTATTCTCCAAGTGGTTTTCGGCGTGTACGGAAAGAGGTATTTGGAGCGGGAAACCTGGAAGAGAATGTACTTCAACGACCAATGGGCTCGCGTGCCGGATGGGTACCGACCGTCGCGCATGGATGTGTGTGACGGAGGAGCTTACTGGTAGCGAATGCCTCGGGGACAGAGGCGTCGTGAAGGCAAAAGCCCGCAACCCGCGTTCCGAGGGAAGCGGTCCGGTGGAAGGGACAAGCGTGAAACCGAGGCCCTGTACTAGGCCGGAGACAAGGTGGCGGCACAAAAAAAAGCGCTAATCACCGGGATCACCGGACAGGACGGCTCTTATCTGGCGGAGCTGCTTCTCGCCAAGGGATACGAGGTCCACGGCATCATCCGGCGGGCGTCGACCTTCAATACCGGCCGGATCGATCACCTCTACCAGGATCCGCACATCAATGGCGTGCGGCTGTTTCTTCACTACGGCGACATCGCGGACTCCACCAACCTCATCAAGCTGCTGTACAGGATCCAGCCGGAGGAGATATACCATCTCGCCGCTCAGAGCCACGTGAGAGTGAGCTTCGACATTCCCGAGTACACCGGAGACGTGACGGGTCTCGGGACGATCCGGATCCTCGAGGCGATCCGGGAAACCGGGCTCAAGGCGAAGTTCTACCAGGCCAGCAGCTCGGAAATGTACGGCAAGGTACAGGAGATTCCCCAGCGCGAGACGACGCCTTTCTATCCCAGGAGCCCCTATGCGGCGGCAAAGGTATACGCCTATTGGGCAACGGTGAATTATCGCGAGAGCTACGGCATGTTCGCCTGCAACGGCATCCTGTTCAACCACGAGTCGCCCAGGCGCGGGGAGACTTTCGTGACGCGCAAGGTCACCCGGGCTGTCGCGCGCATTCGCGCCGGGCTGGACCACAAGCTCTACCTTGGCAATCTGGATGCACGGCGGGACTGGGGTTATGCGAAGGAATACGTCGAGGCGATCTGGCTGATGCTCCAGCAGGACGAGCCCGACGATTACGTCGTCGCGACAGGCGAAACTCACTCTGTGAGGGAACTGGTGGAGACGGCGTTCTCGTATGCCGGACTCGACTGGAAGAGGTACGTCGAGAAAGACCCCCGGTACTTTCGGCCTGCCGAAGTCGATCTCCTGGTGGGTGACGCGAGCAAGGCGAAGCAGGTTCTGGGCTGGGAAGCGAAGACAAAATTCAAGGATCTGATCCGGCTGATGGTGGACGCGGATATGGAAGAAGTTAGCAATAAGCAATGAGCAGACAAATCCCGTCGCGCCAAGACCGCCAAGAGAAGACTCTCTCGCCAACGGCGCGGCACGGCTTGAACCGTCTGAACGGGTGCGAACGGGACCGAAGAGCGGCACGAAGGCGCTACAGGCGCAAATATCAGGTTTCTTTGCGTCCTTTGCGCCTTAGCGCGATGAATCGTTCTCTCCGGTCCTTGGTCTGCCGCCCTGGGCGGCATGGCCTGAACCGTTTGAACTGGTAGTATGAGTTTCTCTTGGGCTGACAAACGTGTCCTCGTCACCGGCGGTGCCGGGTTTCTCGGCTCTTTCGTGGCCGAGAAACTCCGCGAGCGGGGATGTCGGGACATTGCCGTTCCCCGCTCGCGCGAGTTCGATCTTCGGGACCGCGATGCGATCGTCCGGCTCTTCGAGCAGAGCCGCCCGCAGGTCGTCATTCATCTCGCCGCTGTCGTCGGCGGCATCGGCGCCAACCGCGCGAACCCCGGTCGTTTCTTCTACGACAACGCGATCATGGGGATCCAGTTGATGGAATACGCCCGCCGTTACGGAGTCAAGAAGTTCGTCGCGGTCGGGACCGTATGCGCCTACCCGAAGTTTACCCCGGTGCCGTTCAAAGAAGACGACCTCTGGAACGGCTACCCGGAGGAAACCAACGCCCCCTACGGCCTGGCCAAGAAAATGCTGCTCGTCCAGGCGCAGGCCTACCGGGCGCAGTACGGCTTCAACGCCATCTATCTGCTGCCCGTGAACCTTTACGGCCCTCGGGACAACTTCGACCTCGACAGCTCGCACGTGATCCCGGCTATGATCCGGAAATGCGTCGAGGCGAAGCGGGCGGGCGCGCAAGAGATCGTTCTCTGGGGCGACGGCTCGCCGACGCGGGAGTTTCTCTATGTCGAGGACGCCGCAGAGGGGATCCTGCTCGGAGCGGAGCGGTACGACGGAGGCGACCCGGTAAACCTGGGGTCGGGGCAGGAGATCAGCATCCGTGACCTCGCACGTTTGATTGCAGCGGAAGTCGGCTTTACGGGAAAGATCGTCTGGGACACGAGCAAGCCCAACGGGCAACCCCGCCGCTGCCTCGACGTGAGCCGGGCGGAGAAGCTCTTTGGCTTTCGTGCGGCCTGTCCGTTCGCGGAAGGCATTCGCAGGACGGTCTCCTGGTATCTGGAGCAGCGAAAACCAAGCAGTCAGCAATGAGCAGAGGTTGTCCACGCCGAGTTAAAGACGAGACTAAGTTCGAGCTTGAGCCCCGACTTAAAGTGGACCTAAGCTTTGCCTGTCTAAGCCAAAACCAAAATTGAATTCGAAATAATCCATGTCCTGTCCGCACGTTTCCGAGCTACCTCCCCCCCCGAAAGGCAAACACGGTTGGCCGTGGACCGAGGAAAGCGACAGACTGGCGCCTCTAATGCCGGGCGGTCGTGTGTGGCCGCGAATCACGGTAGTGACCCCTTCGTTCAATCAGAGCAGCTTCATTGAAGAAACGATCCGATCGGTCTTGTTGCAGGGGTATCCCGATCTGCAATACGTCGTCATGGATGGCGGCAGCACAGACGGATCGGTCGAGATTATCCGGAAATACTCGCGTTGGATTGACTACTGGACGAGCGGACCGGACGGGGGCCAGAGCGCGGCGATCAACCGGGGATTGGAGATCGGCACCGGCGATTTTGCAGCTTGGATCAACAGCGACGACATGCTTTTTCCAAACGCTTTATTTCATCATGCGACGCGGATAGGATTCAACGAGGGGACCGTGTATATAGGGCAGTGTGCCTACTTGGACGTGCACGGCAGGATTACTCGAATGCACCGAAGCAGGATCAGGACCCTGGAAGAGCTGCTCCGTGTTCCTGAGGTGTGGCGCCAGGGCGGTAATATCGTGCAACCGGAGGTGCTGTTTCCTCGGCAGTTGGCGCTTCGGGTCGGCGGCCTCGATGTTAATAACCATTACAGCATGGACTACGATCTGTGGGGGAGATTCCTGATCGCCGGAGCCTGTTTTCAATGCACGGATGTTCCGTTCGGGATGCTACGGAGCCATCGCGACCAAAAAACCACAGATGGACTTCGCACGACTGAGTCTCTGGTTAGAACGGCTCTCAAGCTTCTCGAGCAGGCCGATGGGCTTTCCGGTTCGACCAGAGAGACAATTGAAATGGAACTCCGTGCTTACCTAGCTGAGTATCCGGAAAAGCATTGGAAAAAGTCAGGTCGGCTCGCACGCATCGGGCTTCCGCGAAGCCTTGTCATCCGAATTCGGAGTGCTTTGAAAATCCTGAGGCTCCGATAGGATCAAGTCAGATAGGGTTGAGATCACGATCCCGCGGCGCCCCCATAAATCTTGATGAACCTTAAGCCAGCCTCTTTTTTACAATGAATGTGTTACTTGTTCTTCCGTGGGACCAGTTGCACGGTGGCGTCACATCGGTGGCAGTCAATCTCGCCCGATACCTGGAAAAGCACGGGCATGAGGTATTTTTCTTCCATTCCAGTCGCGGCGCCATTTTTCTCAAGCGAAGCGTGACCCAACTGGGCTTTCGCAGCTTCGAGCTCAGGCTCGGGCTTCCGTTTCGATCAAGACGGCCGGTGTTGAGCGCGTTGGCGTTCCCGATGCTCTTCCCGCTTATGATGTTGGAGCTGTGCCGACTGATCCTGCAGAACAAGATCGAGGTAGTGAACATCCATTATCCGACGGAGACGATGTGTTTTTTCGCGCTGTGCCGGAAGCTTCTTCCGATCAAGCTCGTAACATCGATTCACGGAGCGGATATTTTTCCCAAAGGTCGGGCGCGGGAGCGTTACGAATGGCCCTTGAAGGCCCTGTTGAATGCCTCGGATCTCGTTGTGGCGAATTCGGAAGCGTTTAGACGGGACTTTTTGTCTTTGTTTCCGCAATTCGACAAAAAAACAATCACAATTCACAACGGGGTTGATATAGAGACGTTCTCTCGGCCGTGCGAGGAGCCCGCGAAGAACGGCCGCCGTTATTTATTAAGCGTTGCGATGCACAACGAAAAGAAAGGACTGGATGTGTTGATCAGCGCGTTCGCTGAAATCGCAACGCACGATGCAGCTTTGGAGCTGGTGCTAGTAGGGGACGGGCATCTGCGTCCCAAGCTGGAGGCTCTGGCAAGGTCGCTGAAGGTGCAAGACCGCGTGAAATTTCTGGGCCGCCGGGGACAAAGCGATGTCGTCAGGCTGTTGAAGGGCTGCGAAGTGTTTGTCCATCCCGCAGTCGCAGAGCCCTTTGGAATCGCGATCTTGGAAGCTCTGGCGTGCCAAAAGCCGGTGGTCGCTAGCAATACGGGAGGGATCCCTGAGATCATTCGAAACGGGCAGAACGGCGTTCTCGTCGAGCCGAGAAATCCGAAGGCGTTGGCCGCGGCTATCTCCACGGTGCTGTCCGATGGTGCACTGCGGGACGAACTGGCGGCGAACGGTTACGCGACAGTGCGGCAGTTTTTTCGTCATACGGCGACGGGACAGAGATACGAAAGTGCGCTCCGAGAATTGATCGTTGGTCGTCGGCCCGGCGTTGTCGCTCGAGTAGATGGGTAAACTCTGGAAGATGGTCTTGGTGGCTGGTGCCCGGCCGAACTTCATGAAGGTCGCGCCGTTGATCCGCGAGCTGCGCTGCCATCCCGATCTATTCGAGCCACGGCTGGTCCATACAGGCCAGCACTACGACACCGAGATGTCGGAAATCTTTTTCGACGAGCTGGGACTGCCGCAGCCCGACCGGTTTCTCGGAGTGGGCTCCGGTAGCCACGCTGAACAAACGGCGCGAATCATGGTGGAGTTCGAGAAGGTGTGCGTGGAGGATCGACCTGATCTCGTCGTGGTGGTCGGCGACGTAAATTCCACGATGGCTTGCGCGATCACCGCCAAAAAACTGGGCATCGCTGTGGCTCACGTCGAGGCGGGCCTGCGCAGCCGGGACTGGACGATGCCGGAGGAGATCAACCGCGTCGTCACCGACGCGGTGGCGGACCTGTTGTTCACGACGTCACGCGACGCGGACGAGAACCTTTTGAAAGAGGGAGTCGCGGCGGAGCGGATTCACTTCGTGGGCAACGTGATGATCGACTGCCTGTTGGCGCTTCTCCCGAGGGCAGAGGGACGGGGTACCTTCGAACGTTTCGGAGTCGAGCCCGGCGGCTATGCGACGCTCACGCTGCACCGCCCGAGCAACGTGGACGATCCCGAGGTGCTCGAGGGAATCGTCGAGGTTCTGATGGAAGTGTCGCGCGGGCTGCCGATCGTCTGGCCGGTCCATCCGCGGGCGCGCAAGAGCCTCGAAGCGTTCCGCCTCGCCGAACGGGTGGAGCGATGTCCGGGAATCAGGCTGGCGCAACCTCTGGGCTACCTCGACATGCTGGCGCTCAGCCGGAACGCGCGCCTGATACTGACGGATTCCGGGGGTCTGCAGGAGGAGGCCACAGTTCTCCGCGTGCCCTGCATTACGCTCAGAAACAATACCGAACGGCCGGTAACGGTCGAGTGCGGCTGCAACCGGCTGGCGGGGAACGATCCGTCCCGGATCCGGGCCGCGGTGCTCGCCGCTCTGGACAGCTCGGGCTCGAGCATCGGGACTCCGGAGCTGTGGGACGGCCGCGCCGCGGAGCGAATCGTGGACGTGTTGAAAGCGTTTGAGCCGGGCGACGCAAGGACGGCAGAAAAATGACCGGGGACCGGAGACCGGGAAGACAGAGCAGACCGGCGACCGAGGACCGAAGACGGGGAAGAACGATTCCTCGCGCTAAGACGCAAAGATCGCCAAGAAAGAACGAGTGTTTTTTGCGCCGTTGGCGCGAAAGAGAAAAACCCCTCTTTGCGCCCTTGGCGGGCTTGGCGCGAGCAGGGAATTGAATTCGTCGCGCAAAGCCGCAAAGGCGGCCAAGAAAAAAGCAGTATTTTGCTGCGCGCGTAGGCGCGGGGGAGAAAGTCTTTTCTTTGCGCGCTTGGCGCTCTTGGCGCGAGAAAATGGATTCATTGCGCAAGAGCGCAAAGAACCCCCGCCCAGCGGCGTGTTCGTGCCGGTCATCGGTCTTCGGTCTTCGGTCTGCACCTGGAACTTCGAACCTCGAACTTTGAACCATTATTTCCGCGCAAAGCCGCAAAGGCGGCCAAGAAAAAGCAGTATTTTGCTGCGCCCGTAGGGCGGGAGAGAAAGTCTTTTCTTTGCGGGCTTGGCGCTCTTGGCGCGAGAAAATGGATTCATCGCGCGAAGATGCAAAGAACCCCAAGAAACACGGGGTATTTCAATCGCGCCCGGCGGCGCGTTCGTGCCGGTCATCGGTCTTCGGTCTGCGGTCGGCACCTGGAACTTCGAACCTCGAACTGAAATTCATCTGTGCCCGACTCATTGGAGTTTTTCGCAGAGGTCGATCCAGCCGAACGGACCTGTGAATCGCTGGCGGCGGGTTTTCCTGAAATTCCGTTTTTCACTTCCGCGTATCTTCGCGCGCGGCGCAGCACCGGGTTCCAGCCCGTTGTGCTCGGGCTGAGGGAAAGAAGCGGAGCGTTAGCGTCCGGATGCGCGGCGCTTCTGAAGGCAAATTTCCTGTTTCTTTCGCTTCAGATCCCTTTTCTTCCGCGCCTGCCCCGGCCGGACATTTTCAGGGATGGGTTGCTGGGGTTTTGCCGTGAGACGAGAATCCGGCGGTTGTCGCTTACAAGCGGGGCCGCGCCCGGGGATCAGCCCTTGTCTCTCCCGGGAGAGCCGCGGTGCACCCCTCGGTGCGCTTATCTCCTGGATCTGACAGGCGGGGATCTTCGCTCGCGTTTCTCTCCCGGTCACGTGCGCAACATCAGGCGGGCGGAGAGCGCAGGGCTTCGGCTGGACCGGACAAGACGACCCGAGGCATGCAAGGAGCATGTCCGACTGGCCAGCCACTCCATGGAACGCCGCAGAAAGAGGGGCGAGCAGGTTCCTGCCGTCGACGGGGCAGGGTTCCCAGCTTACCTGGAGGAAGGAGCCGGCGAGCTTTTCCGGGTGATGAGCGGAGACCAGGTGCTCGCATCCGTGATGGTCCTCAGAGCGCGTCGCGGAGCATATTACCAGTCGGCAGGAAACTCCCCGGAAGGGATGGCCTCCGGCGCATCTCACTTCTTGGTCCACCGAACAGCAGAGACCTTGCGGGCCGAGGGCCTGACCCTGTTCAATCTGGGCGGAGCGGGAGCGGACGCTGCGGGGCTTCACCGGTTCAAGGCTGGCTTCGGGGCGGAAAAGGTCGAGTTGGAAACCGTCGAGTGGTTCCTCGGCGGCATGCTGCAAAGGACATCGCTGGCCGCATTGCAGTCGGTCCGGACCGCCTGCAGGGAGGTTACAAGGGGACTGCGCGAAGCATGGCGTTAAGAAGCAACGCCGCTGGGCGGCAGACCAGCGACCGGGGACCGAAGACGGAGACGAACGCAGTCGCACTTCCCCGTCCTGTCTCCGGTCCCCGATCTTAACCTCGAACTTCGAACCTCGAACTTTTCCCCCGCCCCAGGATTTCTTTGGACACCTGATTGGGAGAAATGTTAAGGAGAAAAACCCAGGAGGTGTCCATGTCGAAAAGACAAGTGCAACGAGGTCGATTTTCTGCTCGCCGGAAGTTGGAAGCTGTGCTTCGGTTGC